>NZ_JBEZXZ010000077.1:0-36527 GCF_040638275.1 Actinoplanes sp. NPDC026623
CGCCCACCCCCTCCCCCTCCACCACAACCCCCCCCTCCTGCTTCTTCCCGTGGTGGGGGGGGGGGGCCACCCCCCCCCCCCCCCCCGCCACCCTGAACACACCACACCCGCAACCCCATCCACAAGGCGGCATCGATGAACAACACCGACACTCCCCTGACCACCACCACCGCACGCGTCTTCATCGAGGACAACGTCATCTTCCTCGGCGACCCCGACGACCCCGACAGCCCCATCCACACCGGCGACGTGCCACCCCCCGACGCCACCGGGCTGGTCGCCGCCGCCGACGGCGCCATGCAGATCACCTGCGGCGTCAACGTCGGACACGTCACCATCACCGCCCAAACCTGGAACCAGCCCCCACCCGCCACCATCGACGACTGGGACGACGTCGCCGAAACATCAGTGCACTGGAACACCGACCGCATCCAGGTCATCGGCGCGGCCGTCGACGACGCACCCCTGTTCCCCATCGACCTACCCGCCACCGACCAGCACACCTACCGGGTCCGTGACCACGCCCGCAACCGTGACGCCGGCGAGGACCGCACCGACACCGACCCCACCGAACACCACCTCCTGCAAATCTGGCCCGCACCGCAAGCCCCAGACCAGCTACTCAAAGCCACCGACACCGTCGGCCAAACCTGGCGCGTCTAACCGCCCTGACCACACACCACGCCGTCATACCGGAAACGTGCACCGTGGTAGAGCCCGTGCGCGTACGGGGCTCCCGGCTTTCGGCGACCAGAAACCTCGCGTGGCCGGCGTTGACGTTCACCCGCGCTGGTAACCCGGCCGGAGGCCGCCAGCAGGCCTGCCGCTTCTCGTTCGAGGTGGCGAGGCCGAGCGGTCTTGACCTGCGGTTCGCCATTCGGAGGTGCGGTGCTCACTGGTCATCGTCTCTCACTTGAAGTGGCCGGTTTCCGGAAAGGGCGTGCTGGGTGGCCCGGCTGGCTACCCACCAGCTCGGTCCGTCAGTAGAGGAACGGCAGAGCCGGAAGATCATTTTCGGAGTCCACGCCGTCAGACCTACCGAGCAGCCACGCAAGCAGTTGTGCCTGCTCAGCTCGGACGGCACATGCGTCGACCTGGACACCCAACCGATATTCCGCTCCGGTGTCCGAGGCGATCAGGTGCAGAGAAGGGGCCCCTCGGCGACCAGAGAAAGCCGCGACCACGTCGCCGATCAACGCTTCAACGAAGTCAGCAGGCCAGTGACCAGGCCGAAAGTCGGCCCGGAGGTCGACGTGGTGCACGAGGACCTCGGTAAGCCGAGCATCTGCCACCCGAAACGCCGGCCTCTCCTTGCCAGACGTCCACCGTAGAGGGTGTGACCACGCCTCCGGCGGCATCACCTCATACGCGTCAGCGAACCGGGACGCACTATCACGCACGTCGGCCAGCAACGACGTCGCCGCACGGCTGCTACCAGCCTCAATCTGCTCGGCACGCGCCTGCATACTCGCGTACTCCGGCGTTTCCACGCCGGTCCTCGCCCAGCCCAACATCCGTGTCCCACCGTCCGCGTTGCGCGCAATATGGGTGAGGACATGCCCACGGGACCACCCGGGCAGGAGCGAAGGTTGCCGTACATCCGCATCGTCAAAACCTGCTGCGGTTCCCAGCAACTGCTCGGTCGCGGTCGCGATCCTGCTGAGTAGCACCCCCGGCTCGAATTTCACGCACGTCACGGTGTCATGGCCCGTCCGGTCGTCTGCGGCAGCCCGCGGACTGCGCAGGCGACGAGTCCTCGCCAGATCGGCTGAGAACTCACCGAGACCTCGCCACCCGAGCGCCTCTACCCGCCAGTTCAGTTGAGAACTGACAAGGCTGAGCGCGGCCGGGGGCCCGCGACGCGCTTGTCGACGACGGCTGAAGGGACTGTGCCACGACCTCGTATAGTTTGATCCTGTCTAGAACGATTTGGGATCTGAGCTTGGCGCGGATGTCGCATACGTTCCGTAACGCGCTGTCGATCTGGTCCTGGGCGGCGGTGATCTGGCGGTGCACCGAAATATCGACGAGTATGTTGTCGAGGCTGATGTCGGCGAATCGAGTAATGACGTCGGCGTGTGGCTGGTCGGCGAGTGTCGACAGCGGCGTACTGGTCAGTCTTTGGCGCAGTGCGGACAGGTGATCTTCAGCTTGAGCTGCCACGTCCAGCGCCGCGTCTAACTCGTTGTTCTTGATCATGCTGATGATGGATCCGCCGCCGAGGATGTCCACGGCTGACCAGCCGGCCGTGCAGTCCAGTGCTCTGGCTGTCTCCTCGAGAGCCGCGACGGCGGTGTCAGCCAGGTTCGCGGTGTCCATCAACTCGCGTAGTTCGACTTGCAGCCGTTCGCGCAGTTCGGAGAGTTCGTTGAGCCGCGGGTCCGGGTTGTGATCCATCAGCGGTAGCCGCCTCAGCTCAGAGCGTGGGGCTTGCGTTCGGCGCCGTCCGACTCGGCTGTGCGTCGAAGACATCCATCATCATGTCGCACCTGCGCAAGCCCGACTCATGCTCATTAACGACCGCCCCGTCGTCACGGTCACCCCGGGCCGGCACCTACCTGCGGGGCACCCTCACCGCCGGCGTGACCAACGTCCGGGACACCACCGGCCTCACCTACCTGGCCGCCTACCTCGACGACTGGCAGCCGGGCGCTCACACCGGCAAACAGCCTTGGGCAGTCCGGCTGAACAGCCGGGAGACCGAGGACGGCAAGCACACGCTCACCTGGGACGCGATGGACACGGCCGGCAACATCACCACCGTCCGACGCGCCGTGTACATCGACAACACCGCGCCGTCGGTCAGGCTCACGAAGGCGCCGAAGAACAAGGCGAAGCTGACCAAGAC
Organism: Actinoplanes sp. NPDC026623; assembly: GCF_040638275.1. Taxonomy (NCBI): domain Bacteria; kingdom Bacillati; phylum Actinomycetota; class Actinomycetes; order Micromonosporales; family Micromonosporaceae; genus Actinoplanes; species Actinoplanes sp. NPDC026623. Next base: position 2,849 of record NZ_JBEZXZ010000077.1, read on the forward strand.
GGTGAAGCTGACCGCGTCCGCCAGCGACCGGTACGGGATCACCCGCGTGCAACTGCTGGTCAACGGCAAACTGGTAGCCACCGACACGAAGGCCGGCTACCACTTCACACTGAACCCGAAGAAGTACGGCAAGACCTTCACCGTGCAGCTACGCGCCTACGACAAGGCGGGCAACACCAAATACACGACCAAGCGCACCTATCGACGGTGACCTGACGCTCGCGGTCATCGGCGGGCCTGCCGCCGCGCTGACCGCCGCGCCGGTGCTGTTCGCCGTCAATCGGCACACCGGCGCCGGCTACCTGATCCTGCTGGGCATCCAGGCCCTGTGGCAACGCGCGCCCGGCGAGGACACCCGCAGCCGGCCACCCATGGCTTCGGTCGTGGGAATGGGGTTCTGGCGCAAACTCCGTGAAGCCGGCCGGTAGTCCTCAGCACCGCCTCACGACCGAACCATGACCTGCACGAACGCTGCCATCTTCGACGCCTGGCACCAGGCCACAGTGATCATTCACGGAGTTTGCGCCAGAACCACTCGGCTCTGGCGCAAACTCCGTGATTGATCATGACCGTGCCGGCTTGCGACGGTTTCCGGGTTGGGGCGACTAATCCCACCAGAAACGCCATAGCGGCGCATCGGCGGCCTCAGCTGCACCAGGCGTGCGCCGTCGAGCCGGGTCAGAGTGCGCTGTAACTGGCGGGGGCCGCGCCGTCCGCGCCGACGGGACCTTGGACGGCGTGGCTTTGGCGACGCCCCGGATCTTGGCGGCCGACGTGGGCCGGTTCAGCTCACGAAGAAGCCGTTCGGGGTCCGCAGGACGGCGCTGTCGGCGGTCCGGACGTCGTTGAGGGCGCTGGGGCTCTCGACCATGATCTTCTTTCGTTCACGCTGGACGTCCTGGTGGAACCTGGTGAGCCCGGCGGTCAGTTCCTGCTGCTGCGCATCGATCGACTTGGTCAGCGCGGTCATCGCGTTCTGCATCCCGGCGATGATCGGCGGCACGGTCATGCCACCGATGGCGACTTTCTGGGTCTGCAAGGGTCCGGTGTTGGACAGGGTCGTGGCGAGGCTCTGCAGACCTTCGACGCCGACGGCCGCGGCGACGGCGGCCCCTCCGGCGCCGGCGGTCACGCCGGCGAAGATCACCGCGGCGATCGCTCCGGCGATGGTGAGGATGGCCACCGTGTTGGAGGCGTTCGCGCCTGGGCACCACGCGTCCAGGCCGTCGAGGGCCTTGTAGGTCTTCTGCCCGATCTCCCAGATGTCGGTGTTGATCCGCCGGTTGATCTCCAGCTGGACCTCCAGGCCGAGCGCCAGCGACAGCACGACCTCCCGCTGCAGCACCGCAGCCCGGACGTTGTTCTCCAGGTAGTGCTCGAAGGCGAGGGCGGCGTTGCCGGTCCATTCCTTCATGTGGCCCTTGATCAGGTCGACGACCTCTGCCACCTGGGCGGCGCCGGTGATGGGGTTGACCGCGTTGGGGGCGACGATCGTGTTGTTGCGGGCGGTCAGCTGCAGGTCGACCTGCACGGTCGCGGCGACCGAGTACAGCGCGTCGAGCATCGGCCGACTGTCGTCGGGGTTCGGCAGGGCGAACGCGGAGAACATCGCCGGGATCGCGGCGTATGTCTCAGTCACGTACGTCCGCAGGTTTCCGTCGTCGTCGGGGCGGCCTTGCGCCGGGGGCGTATAGCCGGGTATCTGGGTGGTCTGCCCGGTGTCCGATCGCGTGGCGTCGTTGTTGGCGGCCTGTTGGGCCTGCGCGTATGACTCGGCCTGGTCCATCGTCACCGCGATGGCCTTCTTCCGGATCTTCTCGCCGAGCGCCTGCAGATCGCCGGGGCTGCGGTATGCGAAAGCCATGGTCTCCCCCTGTGTGATGCCCTGCTAGACGCCGGCGTCCTTGATCACGACCGGCGGTGGCACGCTCTGCGAGAAGGTGTTCTCAGCCTCTTGAAGGCTGGGCGTCTGGCCGTTCGCCCACGCCGATTCGAGGCTGGTGCGCGCCGCGTCATCGGTGGCGCTGTACGCGTCCACGATGTGCTCCATGACGACCCCGGCGTCCAACATGCCGATTGCCGTTCTGCCGAAGACGTTCTGTATCTCGTCGCGAAGCGCCGACCAGACGACCTGGCTTGAGGCCGTTCCGCCGTCGGGCGCCTGGAAAGCGGCGGCCTCCCCGCCGGCCGTGCCGTTCACGGCCTGGTTCATCGACGCGTAGGTGAAGCTGAGCTCCGGCAGATCGACACGGCCCACGATCCGCAGCTGCGACAACTCGGCCGCGAACTGCCACCCTTCCATGGCGGATCACCTCTCCACGAGTGGCTCGATCACGAGCCGTTGCAGGGCACGCCCGGGCTGGGCGGCTGCTCGGTACGCGGCGTCTGCGGCGCGTAAATCTTGGTGCGGGCGAAGTCGACACTCGGCAGTGGACCCACCGGGAAGGACGGCTTGAGCAGTGTCTGGCCGATCGTCAAGTCCGCGTCGGCATAGATGATCTTGTCGGCCTTGTCTCGCATGATCAGGACGAACTCGGCGACACAGACCGGGGCCGACGACGGCTCCGCTTGAACAGTGCCGCCGACTTCGAAGGTACCCAGCGTTGCGGGCTTGGTCCGGGTCAGGTTCACGACTTCGGTGCGCGCCCAGGCGGAGAAGTTCTCCGGCGGATAGACGCCGAAGCCGATCACCTGAACCTTGAGGCTGCCGATCTTCTGATCCTGTTTCACCTGCAGATCGCCGGCTGCGGCCAGTTCGCCGCCGGGGAAGAGGACGCCGCCGGACGCGATGTCGTCCGCGCCGGCGATCTCGTTGCCGTCCGGGTCCACCGTGGTCACCCGGAAGCGCAGCTCTCGGACCACCTGATCACACTGGCTGCGGTAGACGAACCCGTACTTCGCCTTGGCAGAGTCGGCCCAGGTAGATGTGATCTGCGGCGAGCAGTCCGGTCGCGGCGTCGCGGACGAGGTGGGCGCCGCTGACGGCGTGCCCGTCGGCTCAGCGACCGTCGGGCTTCCGTCGCCGCGGCGTACGACGATGGCCGCTGCGACCGCGACAAGCAGGGCGACGATGCCGATCAGCAGCCAGTGGCCCGGCTGCAGGCGGCGCCCGCCGGGTCGGTCGTCGGTCATGGCACTCCCTATCCGGCGGTCCGCATCGCACGGGGCAGGCCGATGTCGTAGACCGCGTCCCTCAGCAGGGTCAGTTTCGCCCGATGGTCGGCGAGCAGAGCGGCGATCGCGGTACCCAACTCGGCCACGAACTCCGGCTCGGTCAGCGACCCTACCGGCTCACCCGCGATCTCCACGTGCCAGGACACGAGCGCCCGGCTGCGCACGGTCACGCAGCCATGCGACGACACACCGACAACGTCCAGTTCGGCCAGCCGCTGCTGGAACTCGCGGTCCCCGCCGGTGGGCTCCGGCTCCTCGTCCTGTTCAACCCAGGACTCCACAATCTCCAGGTAGCGTCGGCGATACCGCGCCCAGAGCACCGTGGCCAGCGCCTCCAACTGGCGGGCAAGCGTGGCGGCCCGATAGCTGCGATAGGTATCCCAAGCGAAGCTGACCTGGACGTCAGCGCGACCTCTGACGGTTGCCGCCAACCCGCCGTCGGGAGACCGGGCCTCCACCCTGAGCAGGCTCAGCCGCTCCGCCAACTCCCCCATGACACCTCCCTGTCAGCCTTCCGATGCTATCGGTAGCGGTCAATCGCTGCCGGCCTGCCTCCGCGTTCGTGCGGCCCCATGTCGGTGGTAGCGGCCTCGAATGCCTCACGACGCGCCAGGGGCACGTTGGTCGAGGCCGGGATCCGGAGGATCCGGCGGGCGGGGATCGCTTCCAAGTCCGCCTCGTGGATCGCTTCTCGACGGCGAGGATCAGCCTGTCCGCCACCCGCCGCCAGTGACGGCACGAAACCCGACTACGGATTTGGCCGATCCGTCACGTCGGCTGGGCTGCAGGTCAGGCGTCCTGCTGGCGCCGTCGCAGCATGACGACCACGATGACCGCTCCGGCGAGCACCACAAGGCCGGCGGCGGAGAGCGCGAGCAGGAGAGGGTTCGCCGCCTAGCGATCTGGCCAGCCCCGTCTTGACGGACATCCGAGATCAGGGGACCTGGGGTCTCCGGGAGGATGTCAGCGTCGCTCGTTCGAGACGAAGCCCTTCGGCAACCTCTTCATACACGATGATCTGATACGTGAACTCCGCAGACCAAGCCACTCGCCAGCTGACTTTGAAGATCGAGGACTGGCTCTACATCGACGGCACCATGGACAACGACATCAGGCGCTCCCGCGACAGAGGCTACGACGACGAGGAGCCGTCGGGTAGCTACTGGAATGCTCTCGCCGACCTCGGCTCAGCTATCCGTGAGGCGGGCTGGCGACAGCTGACACCCTGCCGGGCGCGTCCGTCATGGGTGGCATATAGCACCACGCTTGACCGATCGGTACATCATTGACGCCACGACAGTCACGGAGGACCGATGCAGTGGCCTGCCCAATTGGTAACGGTTTTTGCAGTGCTCGCCGGAGCTGTGTCCACATTCGTCTTCGGCAAACTTGCCGATCGTGGTCGCTACGCCCGGGAGCTCCAGCTACGTTGGGATCAACGCCGACTCGACGCGTACACCGAGTATGTGACGGCTGCCAAGATGGTAGGCGCGGCCGCCAACACCATCCTGGAAATGCGCATGGTCGGCGCACCGGACGAGGCGATCGCAGAGCGAGTGAATGGACTAGCTGACCTGGAGATGAATCGAAACCGAGCGTTTGAGGCGTTGCCCTTGATCGCGGACGGCGACACTATCGAGGCAGGTCACCGTCTCAATCACGCCGTGTGGGGTCTCGAGACTCCAATCCGCAAAGGTCATACGCCCGACGAAGCGGAGTGGCTGAATCTTGCAGACGCATGGGTGACAGCCCTGAACAACTTCCACGCCGCGGCAAGGCACAGTCTAAGCGTCGTCGGGTCCTTCTCCCGGCGTGACATCGCTGCTCAAGCTGTTGGCCGGCCCGAACGTCACCGCGAGGATATCTAGCGACCTGGTCTAAAGTCGTCTGCGACTCCAAGGCCGCTAGAAGGCGATGTGTCCTACGCCCGTTGCCCCAAGCCGGAGGATTGCGGCGTACCGCGTCCATCGCCCGCTCGGCGCGCGTTTCACCAGATCAGCGAGCCTCGCCACCCTCGCGGGACACGAACACGGGTCGACCCCCATCGGTGCCGGCGCCAACCCGAGATGCACCATAAGGCGGCTTATGTTGTAACGACGGTCATTCGACAGACTCCCGAACCACTCGCCTGCCTGCAGCCGGACCGCCTCCCGCTTCGCCCGCCCGCTCGTGGACAGGCCGCTATCATCGGGATGTCTCTTACCCTCCGACTTGCGCCAGCCATCAACCCAAGGCACGCAGACACGCCGAACCAGATCGATCAAGCTGACCATTCATGATCTGTATCGTCGATCCGCCGTCTCATACGTCGCGGCGAAGACCGAGTCGGACAGCCAACGGCGGAAAGACTCGTTGTCGCTGAACTCGCGGAAGAGCTGTGTGTCATCCTTGAGGACAGCTGTCATAACCCGCTGGAGCGCCTTATCGTGCTCGATCCGAGCGTTCTGTTTGTCGTTGTTCCGCCGGGCGTTCTGGTAGGCCTCGTCGGCGGCCACACGAGCCGGGATGTCCTCGGCAATGAGTCGCTGCACCCGGTCCTCGTCGCTCCAGTCAATGTTGCCCCACTGCTCGTTGAACGCCTTGACGATGTTCGACAGAACGTCCAGCTCGGGCTCAGGCTTGGAACCGCCGCCGCTGGTCGGCACCGGGTCGATCTCCACGTCCGCATCAGCCAAGACGATCTTCATCGTGGCCTGCTTCTCGACGCGGTAGCTGTCCATGTCGATCGTCTCGAGGATGCCACGCGACAGGTCCTCTTCCACCGGCGCGGGCAGCTTCGGGATGAGGTAGTTGAGGAAGATCGACAGACGCTCCCACTCGGCGTTCGAGTACGGAAGGATCGATGCCAAGAAGCTGTATGTGCGAGCGAAGGCCTTGGCCTTGCCCTTGAACTCGACTTGGTCGGCTTCGTCTAGGTCTGCGTTGTAGGTGGCGACGCAGGCGTCGAGGATTGGGTCGAGCCGATCGCGGTCCGCGCCATCGAGGTAGAGACGGACGAACTTTTCCACGTCGTCGGAGCCGTAGACGCCGGCCTGGTCGAGTTCGGCCTGGAGGTCGTGCAGCTTGTTCGGGTCGGTCTCGTCGCTCAAGAGCGTTGTCCGGTAGTACGGCTCGAAACCGGCACGAATGGCGTCGCCATCGTTCGCGAAGTCCAGCACCATGACGTCGTGCTTCTGAGGGTGCGCGCGGTTCAAGCGGGAGAGCGTCTGGACGGCCTTGACGCCCGCAAGTGGCTTGTCCACGTACATGGTGTGCAGCAGCGGCTCGTCGTAGCCGGTCTGGAACTTGTCGGCGCACACGAGGAAGCGGTAGGGGTCTTCTTGGATCTTGTCGGGGATATCCCGGCTAGGGAACCCGTTCACCGCTGACTCGGTGACCTTCGCCCCGGCGAAGTCGTGCTCGCCGGAGAACGCCACGATCGCGGCGTAGGGACTCTTCCGCTCACGAAGGTAGTCACGGATGGCCTCGAAGTACTGGAGGGCGCGCTCGATCGAGCTGGTGACAACCATCGCCCGGGCCTGACCGCCGATCTTATGCAGCGCCAGCACATGGTCGTGGAAGTGGTCGACCATGATCTCGGCCTTGAGGCGGATAGCATGGTCGTTGCTCTCGACGTACTTGCGGAGCTTCTTGCTGGCACGGCGGGTGTCGAACTCCGGGTCCGCCTCGATAGTTTTAACAAGCTTGTAGTAGCTGTTGATCGGGGTGTAATTCGCCAAGACATCGAGGATGAAGCCTTCCTGGATGGCTTGCTTCATCGTGTAGCTGTGGAACGGCCGGCGCTTGATCTGCCCGCTGACCTCGAGCGGCGAGCCGAAAATCTCCAATGTTTTGTTCTTAGGGGTCGCGGTAAAGGCGAAGTAGCTGGCGTTGGGCAACAGCTTGCGCGAGGTCATGATGCGGTTGATGGCGTCCTCGGCCGACTCGTGCTCGTCCCGCGCACCGGCCGCCGACAGTGCCTCGCTCATCTTGGCGGTGGCTTGGCCGCCCTGGCTGGAGTGCGCTTCGTCGATGATAATGGCGAAGGTGTTGTCGCGGTGGGCGTCCCCGATCTCCTGGTAGATGAAAGGGAACTTCTGCACCGTCGTGATGATGACCTTCTTACCTGCTTCGATGGCTCGTCTGAGGTCTCCCGACCTGTCGGCATGCGTGATCGTGGAATTGACCTGTGCAAACGACTTGATGCTGTTGCTGATCTGGCGGTCCAGGATGACGCGGTCGGTGACGACGATGATCGAGTTAAAGGCCGTGCGCCCATCGTGAGTGAGGTCGATCAGCTGGTGCGCGAGCCAGGCGATGGAGTTGGACTTGCCGCTGCCTGCGGAGTGCTGGATGAGATACCGGTGGCCCGGACCGTTGGCTTCACCGTCGGCCAGCAGCCGGCGGACAACGTCGAGCTGGTGGTAGCGCGGGAAGATCTGCTTGGCGGTGCGCTTGCCGGTCTTGGGGTTCTTCTCGACGACGATCTGGGCGTAGTTCTCGATGATGTTGGTCAGGCTGGCCGGAGTGAGGACGCGTTTCCACAGGTAGTCGGTCTTGAGACCGTCCGGGTTCGGTGGGTTGCCAGCGCCGTCCTGGGAGCCCTGATCGAAAGGCAGGAACCACGACGCCTTGCCCTTCAGTTCGGTGCAGAAGCGAACGACTTGGTCGTCCAGGGCGAAGTGGACCATGCAGCGACCGAACTGGAAGATCAGCTCACGGGGGTCACGGTCACGTTTGTACTGCTCGACAGCGTCCTCGGCGGTCTGCTTGGTCAGGCTGTTCTTCAGCTCGAACGTAGCGACTGGAAGGCCGTTAATAAACAGCCCAAGATCGAGCGCGAGCTGCGTCTCGTCGCGGCTGTATCGCAGCTGACGCGTGACCGTGAAGCGGTTGAGGCGGTTGCGCTCTTCGGCAGCGATGTTGCCAGGGGTCGGCGTTCCATAGAAGAGGTCGAGCTGATGAGGGCCGTGCCTCAGCCCATGGCGAAGGAGGTCAACCACTCCTCGCTTCGTGATCTCACCTTGGAGCCGAGCCAGGAACTTGCGGCGCGTAGGGTTGTCTCGGTGAAGGTCGAGCTCCGAAGCCACCTCGCCCTGGGTCGTCTCAAGAAAGATTGCCAACTGGACAAGATCTACGGCGTACTCGCGCTCGTAGTGCTGGGGTTCGCCCGGTAGCCACCCGCCTTCGGGCGAGGTCATGTGGCGGACGATGAGTGCCTCGAGGCCCTTCTCGCTCATATCGGTGCTCACGCGACCTCCCCGTCGTCGCCGAGGTCCTCGGTCGCCAGATAGTCCTCCGTCGCCGACTCACCCAGAGTGTCCTCGCCATCTAGCAACTCAGTCGGGCTCTCGGCCTCCCCGGACAGCCGCGCAGCCGCTTCGCGCACATCCAGCTTGCCGGTGACCACATCGGAGATGAGGCGGATACGGTACTCACGCAGGAGATCGATCTCACGCTGAGTCTTACCGACTGTGGTGCTGATGTCCGCAGTAAGGCTTGCGATCTCGTCGAGGATTGCCCGCTGTTCCACGAGTGAAGGAAGAAAAACTGGAACAGCCCTGAAGTCCGGCAGCGACACTCGGCCTCGCGTCGATTCAACGACAACCGGACCAACGGCAACTCTTCCTGCCCGCGAGTTCAGGTAGGTTACTAAGTAGTCCGCAATTACGCGGGATGTATCAGGCCGAATGCGAATGACATCCTGAGTGACGATACCGTTCGGCTGGCCGCTAGGGTAAGTCGCTGCCGTGCCAGGCGGATCGCCGACCTTGGCGATGAGGACATCGCCTGCGGCAACGTTACAGAACTCTAGCTTAGCCGCCTTCTCCGCCGTCACATGCACCTTGCTCACCCGCAGGTATATCCCGCGACTGATATCGCGTATGTAGATTACGGGTACCCCGGCAAGCATGAGTTCTGTCGTTAGCAAGTCGCTTCCGAACGGACCGTTTACGAACGTCGATCTGCCACGCGCTGCGAGTTGCCGAATTGCAACTCTCGACCAATGCTCCGGTACATCCCCCAGCCACTTCACATTGGAGGGCTTCAGGCGAACGCTGGGGTCTAGGCCGCGAGTAACGGCGTGGTAAATAATGGCCTGTTTCTGCTCCTCCAGCAGCTTGATCAGCTTTTGCTTGGCTCGAATGTAGCGACTTATGCGCTGGTCGGCGTCAGAGAGAAAACGCACGATGGCCGATTGTTCGTCTTCCGGGGGACAGACAATCGGAATCCGAAGAAACTCGTCCGGATATAGACGCAGTCTCGATGAGTTTACGCCTGTCGATCGCCGCGTATACTCTGCGGCATAAGTAGGTGTTCGCAAGAGTCGTTCAGCAAATGCTGGTGCGAGAGTCCAAGCATTTAGCGGCCTGTACACTCCATATGCTGGGCTAACGAGCCCTTCCTGCCTCGCTACGCCTAGCGCCGCCATCCAGGCCCACATCGTATTGATCACAATGTCATTAGGCCGGCAAATCTTATGCCCTACATTGGTGGCCGCGCGGAACATAGTAACGTTCTTCTCTTGCCGGCTCGTGACGCCAGTCAGGTGCGATACGGAAAGGAGCTCCTCGGCACCGGTGGTGCTGCGCTCGTCAACTTCTCGGTAGAAGTACTTCGCACGACGGGTGATCCAATGAGCAGGCAGCTCACCCAGCCACGGAATTCCGAAGTCCGCGTATTCACCGTAGGGCTTGAGATCATGAGTCACTTGATAGTCCCGCCGAGGATGTCGTTGAGACGGCCCTCTGTTTCTTTCTCTATCGCCAGGATCTCGGTACGAATTTCATCAAGCGTGCGTAACGGTTTCGGGTGGTAAAAGTGTCGAGTGAAGCTAATCTCGTAACCTGTCTTCACGCTGTCCGCCACGTACCAAGCATCGGGAGTATATGGAAGCACCTCGCGACGCAAGAACAACTCGATGCCACCGGGTTCAGCTATTGGAACTTGCTCACTGCCCCTTAGGTCAGCGTCAGGCTCATATTCCACCACAGCAGGCTTACCATGGATCTCCGCCTCGAAGAGGCCGCGCAACGGATCGGCTTGGGTACCACGCCTGTGAATCTTCTTGATGATCGGCGGGGCCTCCTCGTCCACTTCCGAGCTAGCACGAAGATTCTTGATTTCTTTGGCTGAGTAGACGCGCCCGGCTTCAACACCCTTCAGCCTCAGCGGTCGCTCGACAGCCACCTTGAAATATCCAAAATCTTCATTAGCAAAGATCTTGGAGTGCTCGGTCTGGTCGAAGTTAAGGAACGCATCGGTGATGGTCTTGATGTCACCCTCGGTCAGCTCGCAATTCTTCTTGCCAAGGTTCTTACGCAACGGCTCATACCAGCGGGTAGCGTCAATGAGCTGAACTTTGCCCTGGCGACGCTCGGACTTGCGGTTCGTCAGTACCCACACATAGGTGGCAATGCCGGTGTTATAGAACATATTAAGGGGCAACGCTACGATGGCTTCGAGCCAGTCATTCTCAATGATCCAGCGACGGATGTTGCTCTCCCCTTGGCCAGCATCGCCAGTGAATAGGCTTGAACCGTTGTGGACTTCCGCAATACGGCTGCCCAGTTTAGTCGCGTGTTTCATCTTTGAGATCATGTTGGCAAGGAAGAGCAACTGACCGTCACTCGAACGCGTGATGAGCGAGTACTCAGAGTCGCCCGCGTGATCAACGAGGAAGCGGGGATCCTTGATGCCCGCCTTGCCACCCATGCGATCGAGGTCGCTCTTCCAGCTCTTACCGTAGGGCGGGTTTGAGAGCATGAAGTCGAACTCGCGTGACGGGAAGGCGTCGTTGGCGAGCGTGGAGTACTCCGGGCCACCGACCAGGTTGTCGGCTGCCTCGCCCTCCCCTTTCAGGAGAAGGTCAGCCTTGGCGATGGCGTAGGTTTCGGAGTTGATCTCTTGGCCGTAGAGATGCGTCGCCACCTTTTTGCCATGCTTCGAGGCCAATTGTTGGAAGGCTTCTTCCGCGACGGTGAGCATCCCGCCGGTGCCGCAGGCCCCGTCGTAGAGAAGGTAGGTTCCAGACTCGATCTGGTCGGCGATGGGCAGGAAGATCAGGCTGGCCATGAGCTTAACGGCGTCACGCGGCGTCCAGTGCTCGCCAGCCTCTTCGTTGTTCTCCTCGTTGAAGCGGCGGACAAGCTCCTCGAAGATCGTGCCCATCGCGTGGTTGTCGAGACCGGGCTTGTGGACCGAGCCGTCAGGCTTGAGTACGGGATGCGGACTGAGATTGATGTCGGGGTCGAGGAACTTCTCGATGAGCGCGCCGAGGGCGTCCGCCTTGACAAGCTTGGGGATCTGGTTGCGGAACTCGAAGTTGTCCAGGATGTCCTGGACGTTGCCCGAGAAGCCGTCCAGGTAGGCCAAGAAGTCGTCACGGAGCTTCTGCTGGCTGGATCGCGAGCGCAGGTCCCGCATCGTGAAGGGCGAGGTGTTGTAGAAGGCTTGCCCCGCTGCCTGGCGGAGGGCCTCTTCCTGGTTATCCACGCCCGCGTTGTCGAGCATGGTCTTCATGTCCAGGACGGCGTCCTTGGTGGGCTCCAGCACTGCATCCAGCCGGCGAAGCACGGTCATCGGCAAGACGACGTCGCGGTACTTGCCGCGCACGTACAGGTCCCGCAGGACGTCGTCCGCGATGCCCCAGATGAAGCCGGCGATGCGATTGAGCTGGCTGGCCTGCATGTAGTCCTCAGTTCGTGATCGCTCGTGTGACGGATGTCGATCTTGATGGGTCAGGTCGAGGCGTCGCTCGACCCGCACGAAACGACGTTACCGGCGGGTGCAGACAGCCGTCGCGCAGACACCAGGGTCAGGATGGCGGCGGGCGCGGCCGATGGGGGCATTTCGGTGGCTGAGGGTGGTCACGGAAGCACCCTAAGCCCCTAGTCGGGACTCCTTCCCGTCACCCTCGGCGAGCCATGGTGAGGCGCACGGTCCTCGGCGACGACCACGTATCCGGAGCCCTGCTACACCTCCCCGGCTGCGCGTTGCTCGGCGCGGCGGCGGTGCTCACGCTGCAGCCGCACGGTGTGCCGGTCGAGGGCGATCAGGCGGCGGCGGGCCGCAGTCTTCGGTGGCACGACGGTGACCAGGTGGCCGTTGGCGATGCGCTACTGCTCGATCATCGCCACCCCGGCATCCAGATCCACGTATGCCCACCGCAGCCCGGCCGCTTCACCGCGACGCAACCCGTGCAACGCGATCAGCCACCACATCACCACTAGCCAGTCGGCCGCGACAAAGCTCAGGAACGTGGCGGTCTGTTCGGTGGTCCACACCGCCACCGACGGCCGTTGACCGGTCTGGCGCCAGGCCTCGACCCGCTGCGCGGTCCAGACCAGCGCGTGCGGCCGCCGCGACGAGGGCACCTCGACATCGCAGGCCGGGTTGTCGCGGAGCAGACCCTCGCGGATGGCGGCGTTGAGCGCCGAGCGCAGGGTCGCGCGGATCCGGTGCAGCGTCGATGGAGTCGCCGGCCGCCCGGACCGGTTCGTGGCCGCACGACAGCGGTGATCATGTCAGTGATGCGCCGTCCGGTCAGCTCACTGAGCCGGACCCCTGCCCAGATGCGGGATCAGATGGTTCTCAACATGAGTCTCGTACGAGCGCAGGGTGGTCGGCCGGATCTTCGTCCGCGTAGTCAGCCAGCGCTGCATCGTCCAACCCTCCGCGGTGGCCGTGTCGCCGTCGCCCAGCAGCGCGTCACGGGCAGCGATCGCCTTGCGGCGGGTCGGATAGGCGCCGCAGCCGCTCCCGCCGGGCGGGCAGCACCGGCACCGCACAGTCGAAGTACCAGCTCCCATGGCCCCGCTCCGCCAGCTGCGGACAGGCCGAGCTCAACAACCGACCGGTCTCCGACGACCGACATCCACACCTTTCGAACACTCCACCGCTCATCGCCACGCCTCCCTCAATCAGGTAGCTCAACGAGGAGCCTGAACAGCTCATCAAGAGCCGCCAAGCCACTCCGACGTGGAACTCCGGATCGACGCACCAACACTCACCGCAGCCGGCGAGCGCGCGGATCGCGGCTAGACCCGTGCACGCGAGGATCAGCGCGGCGAGCACGGACCGTGACCGCCGCGCCGACGGACGCGCGATCGCCTGCGGCAATCCGGCTGTTACGCCAGAGGCGCGGGAGAAGGGGCAGCAAGTCGGTCGCGGCCTCGGTGAGCGACGCCCGATGCGGCGCCGGCTCCTGGTAACAACCAGCCCACCCAAAGCCACCGATGCCTCTGCAATGCAAACCGCCTCGCCCAGCACCTCGGCCGTATACGACGGCACCGAGCCGACGGCCGCCACACCGACGATCTCGGCGGCGGTTCACCACCATGATGGTGTCGGGAACCCATGTCCGGGACGGCCCTACGGGCCCTGATGCCACCAATCGTGCGATCGATGCGTGATCCATGCGTGATCGACAACCCTGGCGTGGGCCATCACCCGACAGCATTAACCGACATTCGGAAATTGGGTAAGCCCAGGTGAGGTGGCATAGTTTGACACCGGGCGGCAATTTCAAACTTTGGCCGACATGAATAGCAGCGGACTCTTAATCCGCTGGTGCAGCGTCCCACGTACGAGGTCAGGTAGGGCTCTGCATCTCGGTATCGGCATGCTGTCGAGCACCTGTCTTCGGCTCACTCCACGTCTCAGTGCCGCGGATCCCGCACCACCGCTGCCGCTGACCGCGCCAAAGCCCCGGGCCCACCAGCCCAACGCGATCCTAGTTTCGAGTGTCCAAGGTCAGGGGCAATTCCCTTCATCACAGCCGCATCGACGAAATCCGGGGCGGTAGCTGTCAAGATTTTTGAGGCGGGTAGTTCAGGGATTCTTTGAGTCAGTGTTGTTACTGGTCACGGGTGGGTTGGTTGATCCAGGCTGTGGTGGGCAGGGTGGCGGGTTCGGGGTGTTTGCGGATGAAGCGTTCGGGGTTGCGCTGGTAGGCGGCGGTCAGGACCTCGGCGCGGACGGCGTTGACGGTGTCGGTGTGTCCGTGGTGGACGTCGTGGGGGGTGTGCCAGGCGATCCCGGAGTGCCGGTGCGCGGTGTTGTACCAGGTGAAGAAGGTGCGGCAGAAGGCGCGGGCCTGGTCGATGGTGTCGAAGCGGTCGGGGAAGTCGGGCCGGTACTTCAGTGTCTTGAAATGCGCTTCGCTGTACGGGTTGTCGTTCGAGGTCCGTGGTCGTGAGTGGCTCTTGGTGACGCCGAGGTCGGCGAGGAGGAACGCCACGGGTTTGGAGGCCATCGAGGTGCCGTTGTCGGCGTGGATGGTCAGCGTGTCGCGGTCGATGCGCTGCTTGACGATGGTGTCGGCCAGGAGTTTCTCGGCCAGGATGCTGCTCTCGCGGTCGGCCAGGAGCCAGCCGACGACGTAGCGCGAGTAGATGTCGATGATCACGTAGAGGTGGAAGTACGACCATTTCGCCGGTCCGGCCAGCTTGGTGATGTCCCACGACCAGACCCGGTTCGCGGCGGTGGCGACCAGTTCCGGTTTGACCCGGGCCGGGTGGGTGGCGTGGCGGCGCCGTTCGCGGACTTCGCCGTGCTCGCGCAGGATCCGGTACATGGTCGACACGGACGCGACGTAGGCGCCCTCGTCGAGCAGTTCGTGGTAGACCGTCGCCGGGGCCTTGTCGACGTGCTCCGGATGGTTCAGCAGCGACCGCAGCGTGGCACGTTCGGCCTGCGACAGCGCCCGTGGCTGCGGCTTACGTTCGCGTGGCACCCGCACGGGCGCCGGCGACCGGCGGTGCCGGCGGTAGTGGCTGGCCTGCGGCCGTCCGGCCGCCGCGCAGGCCGCCCGCACCGAGCCGAGCAGGCCGGTGAGCTCGACGATCGCCTCGTCGATCATGGTGTCGGCTCGCTCCCGCTGTTCGGGCTGCCGGTCGCGAGTTGACCCAGCAGCGCGGAGAGTTTTCCCTGCACCTCGATCACCGCCCGGGCCTTCACGAGCTCGGCCTGCAGACGCTCGTTCTCCCGGCGCAACCGGGCCGTCTCCCGTTCCCGCGGATCAGCCGGCGGACGCCCCACCGGCTTGGCCAGGCCTTGGCGGGCACCGGCGTCACGCTGCGAACGCCACGCCGCGATCAGCGACGTGTACAAGCCCTCCCGCCGCAGCAAGGCACCCTTACCCGCCTTGTTCAGCGACTCGTACTCCTCCAGGATCCGGGCCTTGTAGGCGGCCGAATACGTTCGTGACCTGGCCTTCGCCGGCACCTCAGGATCAGACGCCGCACTACTGGAACTCACCGGGCCGGGTCTCCTCGCTCGCCCTCAACTCAACATTTCAAGAGTAGATCTTGCCTCACATGATCTTGGCAGAGAGGGGGGGCTCGCAAAGTACGTCGTCATGCCGTGATGCTGTGGGATTCTAGATGGCCCATAACGGTCTGGTTGGCGGCCCAACCGTCCGGAAATTTGACCGGTTCATGAAGATGGACGGGCTCACCGGACGGATGCGCGTCGAGGAGTTCGCGGATGCCCGCTCGCCCAACGAGCACAGGCTTGCCGGTGCCTGGAGGTCAGCACACAGAGACGGCCGGCCTCGAGGTGGAAGGTGGTCGCGTCGCGTCTTCCCGAGAGGGGATGGAGCACGACGGTCACGTCGTACTCCCGGCCTTGCAGGCGGTTGGCGGTGTCGACGGTGAGACCTGGTATATCGGACAGGGTGGAGCGCAGTGCAGCGACCTGATCGCGGTGAGCGGCGCCGACCGCGATCCGGTCCGGCGTGAGCGCCTTGGACGAATCACCCGAGCGGGCGACGGTTCCTCGATCGAGGAACCGCCGTGCGACCTCCGCGACGGCGTTCACGGCTTCCGCGTCGGTGCGCGTCGTGTGCCGGGCCGGGAGTTCCAGGAATCCCCAGCCGGAGGCTGCGGCTTCTGCGAGGACGGCATCCGCAGGGGTGCGCCCGAGGGCGCGCGTACTGAAGCTCAGCTCCCGTTCGCCCGGTCCTGTGCCGGGGTCCGGAACCCGGTGTAGGGATAGAACGCGGACGCCACGACATGCTCGGCGCTGGCTGGTAGCCGCCAGGACACTGGCAGGCGATGAACGGGCAGGTCCGGGTTGCTGCGGAGTAGTCCGGCCACCGCGCTCTGCATCGGGTCCCACCTCAGTCCGCGCCATCGGTCGCTGTCCACCACCGAGAACGGGTCGAGCTGGCCGGGATCACCGACGAAGAGCGCCCGTTCGAACAGGGGCGCGACGGCCAGCAACGCGTCCGACCGCATTTGGTAGGCCTCGTCGACGATCGCCCACGTCCATGACCGATCTTTGACGTACGCCCACTTCGCGGCGGTGGCGACTGTGATCTCGCAGTTTGCCAGGGTGGCTGCCTTGTCGTGGACCATCACGTTGGTCAGTCCGGCGAGCCGCGGCGGTATGCCGTGGGTGGATCCGGTCAACCGGCCGACGACAATGCCCGGCGCTTCGTGGGCGAGGCGGGCGGCGAGGTTGCAGGTGAGATCGTCGACCTGCTCGTTGGTCTGGGCGACGATCATCAGCCGCTCGCTGGCCGTGGCTAGCTCGGCGGCGGCCCGAACTACGAGGGTTGATTTGCCGGCGCCGGGTGGTGAGTCGACGACCACGCCGCGGTGGGTGCCGGAGCGGAAGTCGGCCAGGATCGCTGTGGTGACGCGGTCGGCTTCTACCGCGGGGTCGAACGTCATTCCCACACCTCCTGCGCGTCGTCGTCTGTCGGCACGTACGGTTGCGGCGGCCCGCCGTGGGTCCACGGGGTTTGATCGATCGGTGGCAATTCCGGGGTCCGGAAGCCTTCCGGGTAGGCGCTGGTGTAGGTGGTGTCTTCGTCGAGTTCTGGGACGCTGCCCGGCGGCGGTACGGCACTGCTACCCATTCCGCCTTGGAGTTGCAGGGTGACGTACGCGGCGTCGGTCTCCCGCCGGAGCTCGACGATGGTGGCTGTCTGTTTGGGATGGCTCGGCGCCTGCAACGTGGTGCCGGATGCCAGGTCCACCGGGTCGCCGGTGCGGACCACGATCAGTGGCCGAGTGACGCGGCGGCCCTTGTCACTCACGATGCGTCGGTCCCGGTCCACCTCGACGACCGTGCCCTCGAAGGCTTCGCCGGTGATCCGGTAGTTCGCCATCACTAGGGGGTCGTCGAGTGCGCGGGTGGCGTCGTAGGTGGCCTGTTCGCGTTCCAGTCGTTGCAGGCGTCGGGCGGCGGTGACCGCGCCGTCGTGGCGCGCCTGCCGGCGGCCGTCGGATGTGAGGTAGTCGTGGTAGTTGGTGAAGTCGCGCCGGTCGCTGGTCCACCGCGCCTCGACGCCGGCGGCGACGGGCAGTTCGCGCAGGGTGTCGATGGCGCGCCACATCAGGCGCCAGGTCGGTTCGAACTGGCTGTGGAGGTCACGCTCGAGGCGTGCGAAGGCGCGGATGCGTTGTGGGCTGTCCGGAGCGGCTTTGTCGTAGGCGCGGATCGCGGGGGCGAGTACTTCGTTGTCGAAGGTCGGATCGGTGCTCGGCCCGGCGGGTGGCCAGATGAGGGGGTCTTCTGCGGCGATTGCCGCTGCGAAGCCGGTGACGCCATCGGGTGGGCTGATCCAGCCGAGCAGGGCGGCGAGGTTGGCGTCCTCGAGGGCGCTCTGCCCACTTGCCCAGTGCAGTCCCAGTGCCGAGGTCATGGCGAGCAGGGCGGACGAGCCGGGGTGGTCGGCGCGTTCGGCGAGGTGGGTGAGCCAGCGGCCGAGCATGGGCACCTGCGCGGGTACGGGGTAGGGCCCGGTGGTGCGGCGGAAGCGGGTGGAGCGGCCGAGCAGTTTGACGAACCCGACACCCGCGGGGTTGGGGACGAGGAGCTGCGGGGCGTCCGAGAACACCCTGTCGTTGCCGGACATTTCGACGCGCTGGGTGCAGGACCGTATGTAGTTGAGCACCAGGGCGGCGAGTTCGGCGGCGAAGGCGAACCGTAGATCCCTGTTGCGCGGCTGCGGCACGACGAGCAGGGTCGGTTTGGTGGCGTCGGTGCCGAGCATCGCGGCGAGGGGGGCGTTGGCTTCGCCGGCCATGGCTAGCGGCACGAACACCAGGGGCCGTTCGGCGAGGTGGACGTGGCGGCGGGTGGCGATCGGGAAGGCACGGCCGGCGTCGACGGCGCGGGCGCGGGCGTACGCGGAAATGGCGCTCATGCTTGCACCGAGCCGTAGATGCGCGCCGTGGTCCGCAGCCTCGCCGCGGCCTCGGCCTGGTCGTCGGAGGCAATCAGGCTGCCGTCGGCGAGGCCGAGAGCGTGGGCGACGGTCTCGACGCCGCCGAGTTCTTCGCGGACGCCCAGGCCGAGCGACGCGGTGCATCCGCTGGCCTCGTTGCGGCAGAAGAACGCCATCTCGCACTTGGCGAGGCAGTCCGGTGCATACCGCGCTTCGATGTCGGCGAGCGCGGCCACCAGTTCCTCGGCCGAGCGGGTGGGCCTGTCGTCCTCGCCTGGCGACAGGTCCAGGGTGAGGCCAGGCGGTAAGGCGCCGACGAGGGTGTCGATGCGGGTCAGCCGGGATAGCTGGTGATCGAGCACGATGAGCTGCTTGCGGACGTCGATTTTGGTGGCGACCGGCGTACTGGAGAAGTTCTTGGGGCAGACCAGCACGATCTCGTGGGAGACGGCATCGTCGTCGCCCAGCATCCGGCGCAGCGCCAGGACATAGACGGCGGACTGGATCGCTGCGGCCGCGACCTTGCCCCCGTCGGCTGTTCGTCGATCACGGCGAATGACTTGATCTCCACGACGTGGAACTTGCCGTTGTGGTGGAAGGCCACGAGGTCCGGTTCGAGATAGACGAGGTTGCCGCCGACGTCGAGGGTCAGCAGCGGGTGGTCGAAGAAGGTCGACCCGCCGTCTGCTGCCGCGCGGGTCAGCAGCTGCCGGGACCGGGTGTGCCGGATCTCCTGGATGGTGTGGCCGCCGACGTCTTCCAGATCAGTTTGGCCGACCTCGGGAAGGTCGAGTTCGAGCGTCTCGCGCAGCAGCTTGATGAGCTCGGCGAAGCCGTTGGCTTTCACCTGCGCCTCGAACGAGTTGCCGCGGGTGATGGCGAACTGTGACTGGCCGAACTTCGCCGGATATCCGACGTGACGGGCGAGCTTGTCCTTGTCTACGCCGGCGGCGTCGAGCACGGCACGCCGTACACATCCGGGGTTGCCGGCCAGAGCGGCTACCGTGCGCGCGTTGTGACGTTTCGCAACGCCGGCGCCACGGATGCGGCGAAGCCGCTCGGAAGTGTCATTGTCCATCGGTCGTCCTTCACGGAAGACGGGTGTAACCGGAGAGTGTCAGGACCCGGTCGCGGAGATGCTCCGCAACCGGGCACCGAAGAGCTGCTCCACGTCGTTGAGCTGCTCCTTGGCACGCTTCGCAGCCGCTTCGCGGTACGACCGGTCGGCGTTCAGGTGGATCTCGAGTTCGGCCTCGGCGGCTTCGGCGACCGCCGCCGGGGTCATGGCGTCAGTACTGGTGGCGGCACCGGGAATGCTGACGGCGAACCGCCACAACAGCCGTCGTGCCGCCAAGCCAGGGTTGGTGGTCCGATCAACATGTTCGGCAAGGCGGATGGCCGACGTGAGGAAATCAACGCGCGGGCTGAGCGGCCCGATGACGCGGGTCGCCATCGGCCAGGTGGAGACCGCGAGTACGCCGCGGGCCGGCGCCAGCAGGTCGGCGGTCAGCGCCGAGCAGAGATAGTACGGCCGGGAGTGCGGCGCCGACCGGAACGACCGCTCCTCATCGCGCCGCAGGCTGGTCAGTCGCGCCGGCACCATCTCACCCACGTGGAACGCCTCGTGCACGGCGATGATCAGTTTCGGTGCAGCAGGTGCTCCCAGCAGCGTGAGTGCTTGGTGCACCTGCTCGCGCAGCGGCAGCAGCGGACCTTCCTGCCGTTGCACCTGCTTGATCGGCTGATTGATCTGCTCCGCCAGGTCGTCCAGTGCGTCTTCC
Source organism: Actinoplanes sp. NPDC026623 (assembly GCF_040638275.1). Lineage (NCBI taxonomy): Bacteria > Bacillati > Actinomycetota > Actinomycetes > Micromonosporales > Micromonosporaceae > Actinoplanes > Actinoplanes sp. NPDC026623. Next base: position 22,964 of record NZ_JBEZXZ010000077.1, read on the forward strand.
CACTGCCGTTCCGCCTTGCGCAGCTCTGCCCGCAGCTCCCGGGCACGGTCACGCTCCCCCGCCGTCACCGCCTTGCGGACGGCGGCGCGGAGCCCGTCGATGCGGCGCTCGAGGGCCTCAGCTTGGGAAGTCATGTCAGGTACCGTACGGTATTCCAGCATCTTCCAGCAATTGCCAGTTTGTTTACAGATTGGTGGTAACCGCAGTTCCCCCAACGCCGTCATGTTCGGCCCAGGAGGGGCACAGATGACCAGAGATCGGGCAGGGACCGTCCGTTTGTTGATGTCTGGCGCTCCGCCGGCCACACCCTTGCCGACCTCGACCCGGCCGAGGCCAGCCTGCGGGGCCGCCCATCGCCATGAGCGACTTCCCCGCCTGCTCGTCCTCTCATCAACCGGGTGCTCGGCGATCGTGCACCGCATCTACGCTCGTTCGTCGACGGCCGCGATGCCGACGTGGCCCGCACGAGCGCGGCGGGAGTCTCGCTGCTGACTCGCTACCGAAACCTGCGGCTCGACGAGCTGTGGCTCGACCACGACCTTGGCGAGGAGGACACCATCTGGCCGGTTGTGGAGGTCTTGGAGCGGGCAGCCTTCGAGGAACAACGCTTCGACATCGGCGCCATCAACATCCACTCCGCCAACCCGGCCGGCGCCGGGAAGATGGCGCAGGCCCTGCGGCGCTGGGGCTACCGCGTCCGGGTCGCCGCCGGATCAGCGGAGGTCGCCTATCGAGAGCAGCCGCCTGCCATAGGCTGACCGGCCGCGATGCGAGGGAACAGGAACAGGCCCCGGCGGTCAGCGACAACGCGGATACTCAGGGCCGGCTTTCAAAAGGTCGGCGAACACGCGTGTCGCCGTACCCGTCGTCGACAGCCGGGTTCCTGATGCCGCGCGCGTCTGGCGGCGGGCGGGCCGGCAAGCCCGGCGCGCAGTGTCACCGGCGATGGCCGCGGTCCGGTGGCCGACCCTCTCGCAGGCGACCTGAAGCAGATCTCCGACCGGCGGTCGCGTTGACCTTGAGCTGAATGTCGTGGGTGATATCTGGCCTGGCCTCATGGCCAGAGCGGGTTACAGCCGCTTCAGTTCCCGGGGAAACCTCAACAGTCCCGGGTCCAACGCCCCGTCGCCGGCCGGGAAGGACGAGACAACCGGACCGACTGACGTGTATCGGTTGCCACAGGTCAGTCGGTGCGGGCGAGCACGATGCGGCGTAGCTGTCGGACGCCTCGTTCAAAGTCCTCCAGGTCGGCAGGACTGACATCTGGCAGAGCGGCGAAGCTGGCGGCAGCATCCTCGATAGCCTCGAGGACCGTGGTGGCCTCATCGTCCTCCGATCCCGCCACGGCACCGATAGCGACCCGTTGCGAAGCCCACGGGCTACCTCCCGGCTCCTCGGTAAGCACGTCGCTGAACATCAGGTACTCCGCCTCATCCGGCGTGACGTCCAACTCGCTCGCCCATGCGTACGTCATGCTCAGATATCGGTCGTAGTCACCGACTTGCCAGTCGAGCCGCACTTGATAGTCGGCGTGCCGGCGTAACCACCGCTGGACCAGCCGGTCAAGGATCAGAGCCGGCGGCGCGTCCGGGCCGCTACAGAAGTAGAGATACTTGGTGGCGAAGGCAACGCCGAGATAGCGCAGCCGGTGTTTCCTCAGCCAGGCGAACGCCATCGCACCACCGTCGCGGCGCACCACCTGCGCCGCCTCGCGCAGGACCCGGGGCGCCTGCGGGTTCTCCCGCAGCACCCGCGCCGCGCGGAAGGCACCATAGCCGGCGGGCCCATACCCCCACGCCATTGCGGCAACGAAGGCCTGCATCGCCTGCGCCTCGCCGTCGGCTGCGGCGGCTCCCCAGTCCACGACGCAACTGCGGTCCAGCTTGTCCGGCAACGACGTCAACAAATCGTGATACTCCGGTAGGGTGGCCTGCCATGTGGATCGGTTCCACCGCATGGCTTTTTGGTCCTGTCGGCCGCCGCTGTCCCAGCGGAGAAACGCCTCCCGCAGCTGGTTGGGGATCGCAGGCACCGTATCGCTCGGCATAAGGGCCATGCTGTCACCCGCCGGTACCAACGATCCCCCGACACGAGAATCGCCACGATCCGCCGTACACGGGACGCACTAACATCGGCCAGATCCGGATGCACTACGGGACAACTCCGCGCTGCTCAAAACTACGCAGGGTCATGTTCAGCTCGTAACAGCTTCCCACTCGGCCACCCGGTCAGCGGCTCCGTGAACGTGCCCGGACTCCCAAGGGCGACGACTGCGACTTCGACCGATCTACAGATTGGTCCATCCGCCGGCCTCCGTGGCCAAGCTGTCGCAGACGCGCACCACCAGGTCAGCGCCGCCCACCGTCGGAGGTGTTGCCACCATGCGGGAGAACCGATCTTTGCGAAGGATCGGAGACGTGGAAGGGACACCTGGTCATTCGGGCCCGTTGCGGCGGCGGTGTATGACAGGTGCTAATGATGCTGTGGCCGATCGCTAGTCGCCTCGCTCGGGGTTCCATCTCGTGACGGTGAGGCGGGGATCTCTCCGAATCGTTTCTACCTCGAAGATGATGTGGTCCTGCGCCTTGACGGTGAGGCAGCGGTCGCACAGGTACGCCACCAGGCGCAAGCCGTCGAGCGAGTCGTAGACCGTCGACCCGTAGTTGCCCGAGGTCGTGACAATCACCCCGTCGCTGGGCACTGGCGGCTGCGCCGACATGCCGTTGTCCTGCAGCGTTACGCCACACCCGACGCACTGCATGACCAGGGCCGCGTCACGTTCTCCCGCCTGTTGCGCTGCGGCCTGCATCATGTCCTCAATACTGTCGAACGCGATGCCTCCCCCGGCTTCCAATTCCTTGGTGCCGCGGAGTATCCGCTCGGCGTTGACCGGATTACTGAGCAGGTACTCCGTCTCATCCATCTCGCCGTCCCCGCGGCGCCGTTGGCGGAGCCAGGCGATGATGATGTCGTTCATCAATTGGCCGGGGTTCGTGTCCGCCTCGATCGCCGCCTGGGCGATCTCGTCGGAGTACTCGCTTGGCAACGCGGCGCGCAGTACGGGATCAGGGCCACCTACGACGGTCCAGGCGTGGCCCACGCCGGAGGCGGGGCGAGTGCGCGACGGCATATGTGTCAGGTCGTAGCCGGCTTCGGCTTCGTCCGCGAGCTCCTCGATGAGGGCGTCGGTGAGCTCGACCCCGTCGCTCGAGTAGCCGTAGACCGCCTTTCGGTCGTTCCGATCGATGGCCTGCGCCCCGCTCGGGTCCAACGGGGGCGCCAAGGCGACCTCCGTCGCCGCGACTGTCGCGTCGTGCCAGCTCCCGCGAAGCCAGCGCTGACATGCCGGGCAGGTGACGTGCTGCCAGTCGTTCTCGTGCGGGACGTCCTTCGCCGACTCGCCGCACGGCGTGCGGTCTGCCTGCGACGCCGCTCCGCTGTAATGCTTCACCATGACTCATGCACCTTCCCGGTTCGTCGATCAACTCGCTGATCATGAGCTGTCCCACCGACAAAAACCGCAGGCCGGCAGGCGTAGGCGCGCCGGGTTGGACCTATTGGAAGAGATCATCGCGCCGAATCGGCAGGACATGTCAACCCACCGGACGCAAGAGGCCGTCCGGTACGGGGGCTCGGCTGTCGATTCGGTCAGGCGTACGCGGCGTGACGGGTCACAGATCATCGCCGACGCGGCCAGCAGGCTGATGCGGGCCTCACCGGTCGCTTCCGGCCCGACCGCCGGCCGTTCAGGTGCGGCGCGCCCGGGACGGCCCGGGCAGGCTCCGTTGCGTCCGTACGCGACACGCCGCCAGCCACCAAGCTGACCGCGGCGTTCAGCGAGCTAGCCCGAGCCATCTGGGCCGCGGCGCCCGACCGCTCGCCGTGCCGGCGAAGGGTTAACGCATCGGCGCCGAGTTCCCGGACGGCTGGGCCGCCGACCAAACCGTCGTGGGCTGCCTTGCCACACACAGCATCACGGCTTGACGATGTAACCGCAGGCGGGAATGCCGAGCCGATGTTTCTGACCGGCGTCTACGTGCTCGGCCGGGTGCTGCTAAAGGCCCTGGCGACAGCATCGGCGGCATCATGGTGCAAGTGTTTGACGACGCTTTGGTAGGTGTCGCGGGTGAGTGTCGTGGTGGAGTGGCCGAGCTGTTCAGAGACGACTTTGATGTCGACGCCGGCGGCGAGTGCGACGGTCGCGGCGACGTGGCGTAGGTCGTGGAGTCGGATAGGTGGGAATCGCGTGCGGGCGATGAGGCGCCGGAATGCTTGTGAAACTGAGCTCGGGTTCCATGCCTTGCCGTTGCGGCGCACGAAGTACAGACCGGTGTCGGGCCAGTCACGGCCGGCTTGGAGTTGCCAGGCGGCGCGTCGGGCGCGGTAGGCCCGTAGGACGGCGACGGTCTCGGAGTCGAGGACCACGTCGCGGATCCCGGCCGTACTTTTGGGGGCCTTCTGCCGTTGTCTGCCGCCGTAGGCGGAGAGCTGGTTCACGATCGACACTTCGCTGCACTCGAGGCGGACCTCGGCGGTGAGCAGGCCGCAGGCTTCGCCGCGGCGAAGGCCGCGGTAAGCCATGAGGTGCAGCAGTGGGTGCAAGTCCGCGGCGTGTTCGCTGGTGTGGTTGAGGAATTCACGGGTGGTCTGTGGAGTCCACACCATCACTGGGCTGGGAATTCGTCCGGTGGCCCGCCATCGGGCGATGCGTTCGGGTTCCCACACGACCGGCTTCGGCCGTGGGTTGGGGGTCTTGATCAGACTGGCTGGGTTCACCACGCCGGCGATGATCTCTTTGGCGAGCGCGTCGTTGAACGCTTTGCGTAAGGTGCTCCGGATTCGGGCGATGGTCGCCGGTCCGGTCGGGCGTACCCCGCGGACCGCGGCGCGTACGGCAGCGTCGGGACTGGCATGCGCATCACGGATGTCCTGGTTGCGGACTTCAATCTGTTCGACGAATTGCTCGATGTGGTGGGGACGCAGCCGGTCCAGGACGATGTCACCGAGGTGCGGGATGAGGTGCGCCTGCAGATGCGACTGGTAGGTACGTGCGGTGACCGGATCGACTTTGACCCTCGCGATCCAGGTGGTGAGCCATTCCGCGACGGTCGGAACGCCGATGAGTGGGCTGCCGGTACGCAACCGGCTACGGAGGTCGTCGAGCGCGGGCAGGGGCAGCGCGCAACGTACGGTTGTCTGCAGCAGGTCGGCGACCTGGGTGCGAGCGACGCGGTCGCGTCCGGCCAAGGTGAGCGCGGCCCGGGCGTGCTCGAGCTCGCGGACCGCGCCGGCACGGTCGGCGAGCCCTGAACGGCGTAGCTGCCGACGACGGCCCTCGCCCGTTGGCGGAAGCTCCAACTGGTAAGCCCAGGATCCGTGAGTGGGGTTCCAGGACCGGTTCGCACGGCGCAGCTTCGGGCAGCGGTCACCCGACACCTCCCGGGTCTGCAGGCCGCGACAGCCGCACCGTTTGAAAACTGACCCGTCTGCCATCAGACCCAGACCTTCTGCCGCTGCCAGAGCATCGATACGCTCGCAAAGTGTGCAAAGCTCGCGATTACACACATTGTCAAGCTAAGGCCTTGTGCGCGCCCCAGTCACCGGCTTGCAGAATATGAACGTCCCTCGCGTCTTGCCGCCGACCTGACGGACTGCCGGGTCAGCCGAATCTGGCTGCTGAGCGGTTGTGCGACGCGGGATGATCGGACTGTTCAGCGCTGCCGGCACGATCGATAGAGAAGAAGTGGTGTACAGCAGCCAAATTCAACACGTGACTACCCCTAAGGCAGTAGCTCATCGGCTACCGCCCAAGCTGCAAGGACGTTTGGCGTTCAACAGTCCTCGTCACCCTGAACCACTGCACCTTCAACATGCACGGCTACGCCCCGGCCGATCTCGGACTCTCTGCAGAGGCGAGCTGCCCAGCAACTGGTGAGAAGTGGTGGCCCAGGCGCGAATCGAACGCGCGACACCCGCTTTAGGAGAGCGGTGCTCTATCCCCTGAGCTACTGGGCCGTGCCAGAAGATTACCAGCGCCACTTGGCCCCGGTAACCGCGGCGCGTACGCCCGGCGGGCCACCAGCCCCAGGACCTCGTCGCCGTCACCACCCGGCGAATCTCCAGGGTCGTAGTCCAGGAACGGGATGAACTCGTCCCGCCGCGTGAAGGTAGTGACCGCTGCTGGGCACTACTGAGCGCAAAGATCCGCCCAGGTACCGCGTGTGCAGCGGCGCAATTCGGTAGTCAGGCGGCCGCTAGCCAAGTAGTTCGCCGGCCGCTGCTGCCGTGGAAGAAGTCGTAGTACTCACCGGTGACGTTCTCGCCGTCCGCCTCGACGGCTGCCGGCGTTGCAATAGGGCGGGGCAGATCCTATCTGGCACTACCTCGGTACATCCGCCGAAAGACCAGGGCAGTTCCGGTAGCGGCCGGTGGAGAACATCAGTCCGATGCCATCGTTTCAGCTGCTGCTCTGCCGCGTGGAGGGCGCCGATGCTCGCCTCGATGACCTCGATGACCTCGATGACCTCGATGACCTCGACTACCTTGCTGGCTCCGTCGCCGACGTATCCGCGCATCCGGCAGGGTATGTGCCCTTACCGAACACGCAGAAGGAACGCGCGCCGGGGCCGGTGGAACCGAATCAGATACGGCAGATGTCGCCCGTTGCCGCCACCGCAGCGTTCCGGACAGCTGATCGCAGGAGCGGCAGTCCAGCTTATTGAGGGTGAGCTGCTGTAACGCACCGTAGGAGCGCACCCCCACACTCGATGCCGGGGCGGCGTCGTACCGCGACTTGCTCGGCGCCGACGATCTGCCAGTCGTCCCGCCGTCCGGCTGCCACGCACCGAGTACAGCCGCTCGGGCGTCGAGCTGCACAACAGCCCGATCGCGGCTCAGCCTCTCCAACCAGTGTTAATCCTCGGCCAGCGGGTGTCACAACTCCAGCACGCGCCGTCGGAGCGTACGGTGTCGTTCCGTATGCGGGGGGTGATGCCTGCCGAGGTTTCTCGCTTCGCGAAGGAGAACACTGATGGCTGAGACTAGGAGCGCAGGGTCCGGCGTTTCTATCGTCGAGCGATGGCGGCGTTTCCTTCGAGCGGTTAACCCTCCGTGGGTGCTCCGTGGGTGCTCCGTGGGTGCTCGGATGTTCCGGACCCTGGACGGATTTCATGTACGGTTCCCGGATTCGGGTCCTGATTGGATGCGCTCCACTCGATCACCCTGCGCAATGTATGGGCTGACCTGCTGATACTGGACGGGAACCAGGTGGACTGGGCACCGAGAATCAGGACGAGGCGTCGCTACGCTCCGCGGAGTGGAAAAGGGTGATAGCTGCGGATTAAAAGTCCTCAGCTCTGCCATTGAGCTAGCAGCCCGCGCCATCAGGCTACCCGAGGCCTCGCCGGCCAGGCGCGCGGCTTTCCCAACACTCCTCTCCGCCACACCCATCCCGGCGAGCGGGCCGGGAGGCATAGCGCTTGCGGCAGCGCTGGGCATTCGGAGGCATCCGTCCAGGTTCGCGGCCATCTGCGGCCTTGGCGTCGCGGACCGGTTCCCAGGTTTCGGCGTCGCTGCGCGCACCTGTCGGGAACAGGTCGTTCTTCACCGCCTCGCGGGAGCGGCTCGCGGGTGCGTGGGAGGGCCGTACGGGCGGTTGGCTCAGGATCTGCCGGTGTGGGCCAGGATGGCGCTGATCGTGGTGTCCCAGACCTGGCGGGGCGGCATCTGGTGGCCGACATGTTCGAGCGGCAGCAGGCGAGCGCCGGGGATTTCGGTGGCCAGCGCCCTGGCGTGGGCGAACGGGAAGAGCGGGTCTTCCGTGCCGTGTATCACCAGTGCGGGTGCGGTGATCTCGGGAAGCCGCGCCCGGAGCGGCTTCACGCCGTCGAGGAGCCAGTGGTTGGTCATGCTGGCCGCGATGTTCGTGGTCCGGTCGTAGGTGCGCGCGGCGGCGTGGCGGGACTGTGTCTCGTCCAGGCCGGGGCCGGCGAAGTGTCGTTCGCCGTCGATGAGGTACTCGATGACTGACGACCGATCCGACCAGTCTGGGGCGGGCGTGGGGTTCGCGAAGAGGGCCTGTAGCTCCTCCGATGGGGGTGGAAGTTCGGCCTGGTGGGGGCCCTGAGGCCCGCCAGGGGTTGTGGAGATCAGCGTCAGTGAGGCGACGCGGTCTGGGTGTTCGACAGCGATCCGTTGCACGATGCCGCCGCCCATCGAGATTCCAACCAGGTGTGCTCGCGTCAGGCTGAAGTGGTCGAGTAGGCCAAGAGCGTCGTCGGTCAGATCGAGCCCGGTGTATGGCGGGGCCCCCGCCTCGTAGCTGGTCGATTGGCCCGTGTCCCGGCTGTCGTAGCGGATGACGAACCGCGGTCCTCGCGCGAGGCCCAGGCAGAACTCGTGGTCCCATGCGTCCATCGAGGCGGTGGCTCCGGCGAGCAGCAGCAGCGCCGGGTCGGCCGGATTTCCGACCGTCTCGACACACAGGTCGACGCCGTTGACTCGCAGGATCGCTCGGTCGGTGCGGGAGTCCGTCATGTCAGCAGAGTACTTCGTTCTCCGTACTTGATACTATGTTTTTCGTAGTGGTGGAGGGGTGGTGTCTCGGATGTCAGTTCGGCGCGGTTACGGCGAAGCCTGTCCGGTCGCCCATGCGCTCGATATGATCGGCGATCGGTGGGCGCTTCTCGTCGTGCGCGAGCTTCGGCTGGGGCCCAAGCGGTACACCGATCTGCAGTTGAGCCTGCCCCACGTCGGGCCGGCCGTGCTCGCCCAGCGCCTGCGCGAGTTGGAGCAGGCAGGGGTGGTGCGGCGCCGGGCGCTGCCGCCGCCAGCCGCGACCCGCGTGTACGAACTCACCGAATGGGGCCAGGAGCTCGAGCCTGTCTTCGGCGAGCTCGCCCGTTGGGGTTTGCGATCGCCCGTTGTCCAGCGCGAGGGCGAGTTGAGCGCCGACTCGGTTGTGCTGGCGCTGCGGACCTTCTTCGAACCGCCGGACAAACCACTGTGGACCGCAATGTACGAGCTGCGGCTGGGCCGCGACTGTTACCGCGTGCGGGTGGACGGGGGCTACCTCGTCGAGGTGGCGCGTGGGGAGCTCAGCGGCGCCGCCGACGCTACGCTTGAATGTGATCGGATGACGCTGCACGCTCTACTCAACAAGACTTTGAGTGTCACGGCAGCCGTCACATCCGGCGAACTGAGGCTCACCGGCAGCACGAAGGCCGTACACCTGCTCCTTGACGCCGTCCGCAAGGAGCCGCGGCCCGTACCTACCGGTCCGGCTGCGCGCGCACGAGGCCGGACTCGTACGCGGCGATGACGAGCTGGGCCCGGTCGCGAGCGGCGAGCTTAGCCATGATGCGACTGACGTGGGTCTTGACCGTCAACGGGCTGAGCACGAGCGCCACGGCAATATCCTGATTGGACAGACCGGACGCGACCAGGGTGAGCACCTCGCATTCGCGCCTGGTGAGCGTTGTCATCCGTCCCGCCTCCGGCACCTGCCGCTCGGGCTGGCGGACCACCCTTTCGATGAGCGCTCGCGTCGCCCCCGGCGACAACAACGCGTCACCGCCTGCGACGGTCCGGATAGCATCGAGCAACTGCTCCGGTCGGGTGTCCTTGACCAGAAACCCGCTTGCGCCGGCTCGCATTGCCTGTACGACGTTGTCGTCGGTATCGAAGGTGGTCAGGATCAGCACCCGGACGCCGGCCAGGGCATCGTCGGCCGCGATCAACCGGCTCGCCTCGATGCCGTCCAGGTCCGGCATCCGGATGTCCATCACCACCACGTCGGCTCGGCTGCTGCGGGCCAGGGCCACCGCCTCCGATCCGGTCTGCGCCTCGCCGACCACCACCATGTCGGCGGCCGAGGCAACGAGGAGGGCGAAGGCTCCGCGGACGAGCGCTTGGTCGTCGGCGAGCAGAACCCTGATCATCAGCGAGCGTCTCCTTGCCGGGTCGGCAGGTCGGCCACGACCTCGAAGCCGCCCAGGTCACGCGGTCGCGCGGTCAACTGTCCGCCGATCCCACGGGTTCGCTCCCGCATGCCGATGATTCCGTACCCCTCGTGGCCCGCCGCCGCCTTCGTCGATGGCGTTCCTCCGCTGTCCGCAACGGTGAGCTGAACCGAGGACGCAAGGTACTTGAGAGTCACCCGAGTCGCCGCACCCTGCGCGTGGCGGGCCACGTTGGTCAGGGCCTCCTGCGCAATCCGATAGGCGGTCAAGTCGACCGCCGGAGGTAACGGACGCGACGTGCCGACGGTTCGAAGGGCCACGTCGACGCCGGCGAGGTTGGCGGAGGCGACCAGGCGGTCCAGATGGGTGACACTCGGCGTCGGACTCCGGTCGTCGGAACCGGTCGTGTCGGATTCGGTGCGGTCTGTGGCTCGCAGAACGCCGAGCGCGGCGCGCAGCTCGCCCATGGCGGTACGGGACGTCGCCGCGATGGTCGCCATCGCGGTGGCCAGCCCGCCAGACTCCGATGGGTCCCCGGCCGGGGACAGATAGGTAGCGACCGAGGCCTGAGCGTTGATGACCGCGATGCTGTGGGCCAGAACATCGTGGAGATCCCGCGCGATGCGGAGCCGCTCCTCCACCACCCGCCGGCTGGCGTCGTAGCTGACGTCGGCGATGAGCGGCAGCAGCGCGGCACCGCCGAGCAGGCGGATGCCGGTGTAGAGGCGCGCCGGCATGGCCAGCAGAATCCCGGCGGCGAACCAGTACCACATCGCGGGGCGCCGGGCGCGGTGTCCCGCGTGCGAACAGACCACCCGACTGGGCCACGGCCGGTCCATCGAGACGCCCGTCACATCGCTCCGACCGACCTCGCGCTCCCCGAGAGAACGCGCCACAGGCGGATCGCGGTGCTCGCCCGGATAGCCACCGGTACGCCCGGACCGGTGGTCCCGGGCAGCCGAGCATCAGCCCTTGACGGCGAGCTTCTTGCCGTAGGCCTTGACCGTGAACGAGACCGACTTGTGGGTCCACGGGTTCGTCGCCCGCAGCAGGACGCCGCGGTCCACGGTGGCGACCTTGATCATCTTGGTACCGGTCCCGCGGTCGAAGTCGGCCACATCCTGGCGCACGATCTTGCGCAGCTTGGCGACCTTGATCCGGTGTCCGTGCGCGGCCCGGCGGGTGTCGGCCGCGCCCTCGGAGGCGACCTCGCCGACGGTGGTCTTCATGTTCACGTACGCCACGCCCTTGGCCAGCGTCGTCGAACTGATCGTCACCGACGCCGTCGGCAGGGTCACGTGTTGCGCCCCGTAGGCGTACGCCGTGGTGTCGGTGAAACCCTTGCCGGTGCCACGGCCGCTGGACAGCGTCCCCGCCGCACTGACGTGCAGGGTGATCGCCATTTCGTAGTCGTCGTGGTAGGCGTAGTCACTGGACCCGTCGTCGTGCACGGTTTTGGTGCCTGCGTACTTGCTGTCGGCCAGCGCCGCAGCAGGAGTCCCCAGACCGCCCCCGAGGTAGTCCTCGAGGGTCAACGACGGCATCGCGGTGAACTGGTAGCGAACCCCTGGCCGGCCCATCATCTTCACCGCCGCCCGCTCGTCCGGCCCGGTCAGGGACTGGTACACGCCTCGGCCGGCGACGACATATACGGCGTACCCGTCGGTGCCGAACCGGGATCGGGTGTATGCGATCTTGTGCGTCCGGTCGACCACCACCGAGGAGGAGCCCGACATCGAGCCCTCGGAGTAGGTGTCGGTGATCTTCCAGCCGTCATGGGCCGCGGCCGTCGACGCGTCGGCCACCGTCTTGAGCTCCGCCGCCATCGCGGCCGCGTCCAGCGAGGTCGTGCTGTCCGCGGCGTATGCGGGACCCGGCAGGGCGAGCAGGCCGGCGGCGAGCGCCACCCCAGCGGTCAGCAGGGAGGAACGGGACGGACGCAGCATCGATACTCCGAGTACAAGCGAGGGGGGTGAATCAGGGAACAAAAGGTATCGAACCCGGCCAGTCCGCGAGTCGACGCTGCAGCCAGCATTACTGAACGTTGCGAGCGGCATGGTCACCGTCCGGCTGGTCAGCGGTAACCCGCAGTCCCGACCCGGACAGGGCCGACCACCGAGGCCACGAATAGCGACCGAGTGGTGACTACCCGCTAGGACTTAGGGCCACGGCAGGATCTCTGACTCGTGATCGAAGACATCGGTGAAGGCCTTCGACTTCCGACGCGATGTGAATCGAGAGCCCGCGTTATGCCGCGCACCTACCGCGGAGCGGATCACCGGCTCATAAGCATCTCCTGCAGTTCCGGAAGCCGGCCGAACAAGACGGGGAGACCGCGCAGGCCGTTGCGCACGGATTCGTGCGAAAGCGCAAGGTCAGGACCGGTGCCGGGCTCGACACCGCGGAGGCAACGCAGGATGTTCCACCTCGTAAATCCCAGCCAGCCGCCAATGATGAACACGAACCAACTCGGTCCCCACGGCGGCAGCGTTCCGCCCTCTGCGACATAGCCGTCAAGGACCGAGCGGAAGACGGCGGGTTGAACGTCGTCGAAGCCAGGTCCCTTCGCGAGGCTCAACGCGGTCGAGCCAAGTTCACCGGCCAGGTCGAGCATCCCCGAGAGTTCCCAATCGAGCACCACCGGCCGCCCTTCTCGAGAGAGCAGGTTCCACGGTTGGATGTCCCGGTGGGTCAGCACGACAGGGCCTGGGCGCTCGCAGGTGTCGACGAACCGCGCAATTGCCAGGAGCGTCTCGGCCTGGGACCTGAGTTCGCCGGCCCAGGGCTGTCCTGTCGCCGTCGCCCGCTCGACGAGCGCCGGCCAGTCTCGTGGCACCGGCTCCTCGATCGGGACGGCGGTCCACGCGACGTCGAGCGCGTGGAGACGCGCGAGAATGCCACCGATCTCGAACGCGTACCCCGCCGGCACCGGTTCCTCCGGCATCTTCTCGCCGTCGACCCATCGATGAACGAGCACGTGATCACTGGCCAGGATGGGCTCTGGCATCGGGATTCCGGCGGCGAAGGCCGCCCGCTCGAACCTGAACACGTCCTCGGCACGGTAGGTCTCGCGGCGATCGAGGAGGTTCAACTCCTTGACCGCGAATGAGCCTAGGTCGGTGTCAAGCCGGTACAGCCGGTTGGCGAACCCACCGCGGACCTGGGCCATCGGACCGGTCGGCGCGCCGAGACAGGAGAGATCCACCCCACGCAATCTAAGCGCGGCAGTTCTTCGATGCACCCGCTTTACCCGGTAGGCGTACGCAATGGCCGTCCCGCTCGTGTACGCGACGCGGCGCGGCATCGTCGCCCCGTTGAGCGCGACGATCACTGCGCTCAAGGTTCTCGCGGGCAGGGACCCTGACCCAGCGGGTCGACACCAGGACCATGGGTGGCCGCGGCGGCGACGACAACGCCGTTCTCGTCCCCGATCGGTACGACGATCGTCGATACCCTGATCCGACTGCCGTCCTTGCGGAGACGGGGTGATCCCTACGGCGCGACTTGAGGATTTCGCCGCTCGAAAACCTCGCCATACAGGTGATACCGGACACTAGGTCAGGACACGCGGAACCAGGCCCGGCCGGCACGCGCGGGGAGCGTGC
>NZ_JBEZXZ010000078.1:0-36344 GCF_040638275.1 Actinoplanes sp. NPDC026623
CCGCGCGGGGCCGCCCCCCCCCCCCCCCCCCAGGGGGGGGGCGGGCGGGGGGGGGGGGGGGGGGGGCCCCCCCCCCCCCCCCCCCGGCGGGATCCGGCACCCATCCGGCTGGGCAGTGAGCAATTCACCTGGCCGCGGGCCAAAGGTGTGTCAGCCGGGCGCTGCCACCCCGGCCACGTTGAAAGGCTGGTCGCGGTCGCTGTCAGGGGCGCCGGACGTCGTACTCGGACAGGCCGCCGAGCTTCCGGACCAGCGCCTGACGGGTGAACCGGAGTTCGTCGTGCAGCCAGTCCTTCGCGAAGTCATCGATCACGGAGAACGAGCCTGTCATGCGGCGGCAAGCAAGCAGCTCCGATCACGTTCGGCCACGCCGTCTGCCGGGTGCCCGCCGAGACGTTCGAGGCGGCGCGGCTCGGCGCGGCCGCCGTCGAGGTCGGTGTCCTCCTTTGCGGGCCCTAGCTGGGTGAGTAGCGATGCTCATTGCGCTGACCTGGGAAAACGGTCAGGATGCCCGGGTGCAGATCGTGCGTTGGTTCGTCGGCAGCAGGCTCTCGCGGATCTACCTGGGCCTGGTCGCCGCCGCGACCGTGTTCGCCTCGGTGCCGTCCCTGGCGCGCTACGCGCAGGACGGGTCGGGCTACAGCCACCCCGACGTCCTCCCGACCGCGTTGTCCCTGCCCGGGTCGATCCCGGTGTCGATGCTGTTCGAGCGCCTCACGGGCGGCCAGTGGCTCGCCGTTGAGGGCGTTCAGTGGCTGTGGTGGGCTGCGTCGCCGGAGGCGCGCTCATCAACGCCGCGGCCATCAACGGTGTGGTGGCGGTGGCGAAACGGTTGAAAGCGAAATTCAGGTCATCATCCCCTGCCGCCACCGAGCGTTGAACCTCGGAGATCGTCAGGTGGATGAGGTTCGGCCGAAAGGCGGCCACCAGGCCCGATGCGGCCACTGCCCAGACCCGTTCGGGCCCGTTGACGGACTCACCTACTGGCCCGTTGAGGGCCGGCCCGTCCTAGGCTCCTGCAAATGATCAAGTTGTGGTGCCGGGCCGCCTGGAGTGCCGCGGCACTCGCGGCCGGCGGGGTACTCACCCTGGTCGCCGCCGGCTGCGCGGGCCAGGTGACCGGTGCGGGGCCCGCGGGCGCGCAGATGTCCGGGTCGGCCGAACCCGCGCCGGATCCGCGGCCATCCAATGCGCCACGGATCCACCCGCGCTGGGGCTCGTGTGCCGGCGAACCGTCCATGCGGAATCAGAACGGTGACAGCGACGACGTGACGTCGCTGCGTCTCATCGGCACCTTCCGCCCGGTGGCCGCCGTCATGTGCGGGGAGGCGACGCGGCGCCGGCCCGACGGTGGTACCGACGGGATCGGCGTCGAGGACCGCGCCGACGACGTGGCAGCCCTGCTCGCCGCGCTGCGCCTGCCCGACGCGCCGCCGCCGTCACCGGAGCCGTCCGCCGACGACCTGTCGCCGGACATGATCTGCACCGCCGATGGTTACGCCCAGCCGCGGCTGGTGCTGCTCGACGGCCGGGGCCGATGGGTGCGTCCCGGCATTCCCCGCGACGACTGCGGCAAGCCCCGCGCCGAGGTCTCGGCGGCCATGGAGAAGCTGCGGTGGACGCGTACCGCCACTCGGGTACTCCAGGAGATCGAGTCGGCGGAGGCCGCCGCGAGCGGATGCGATCAGGTCTTCACCGACATGGTCTGGTTCACCGGCTTCTACCCGCCCGCGCAGCAGGGTGATCTCGCCCCGCTGGCCGACGACGCCGCATCGGTGCGGCTGTGCATCTACCGGGTGAAGGAGCGCGAGCCGGACAACGACAAGCCGCAGGGCGACTTCGTCTCCGGCGGTCTGCTGCCGCCCGCCCGGTGGGCTGCCGTCAAGCGAGCGGTCCGGGCCTCCGGAGAGGCCGGAACATGCACCACCCCGGCGAACCGGTTCGCCCGGCTGGAAACTCCCCAGGGCGACATCTACGTGGAACTCGACGGCTGCCGGCGCCTCGTCGCCCCGGGCGTCAGCTCCGATGCGCTCCGGCAGGCACCCGCGGCCCTGCCCGCACTACTCACCAAGCCATAAGTCATCGTGCGGGCCTGCCGTTGTGCCCTCGGCCACCTGCGAGGCCAGAGCCGCTTCAGAGCTCCACCTCGCCGGCGATCCGTCCGCCCTGGCCTCGGAATGGATCCTGACCAGCTCGGCCAGGCCAGCGACCCGGACGCCGAAAGACGGGTCGTCGACCGCCATCCGCGACGCTTGACGAATTTCCGGATCCATTCTCAGTCCAGAACCCCCATCCCTCGGCAGCTCTCGCTGATACTGATCGATTCAAAACGCGGGTCCAGGAGTCGATGGCGCCTTGGTCACCACCACGAAGCCGCCATCATCCGGCTGGCTGAAAGGCTTCAGGAGATTGTCGTCGCTCAGCGCGCGAAGGTCGAAACTCTTCGCCCTGGGTGCGCACCAGCGGCGCCGCAACGTAACACAGTTGATCAATGGCTCGCCGAAAGGGCCGCCGACCAGGATTCGCCTGGCGGCGGCCCTTTCGGATCGTCAGGAGGCCCCTACTCGGCCACCCGGGTCCGGGCGGTCCAGGCGTATACCGAATGCTTTTCATCTTTGCCGGATTCGCGGCGCTCGAAATGCTCGTGGCCGGTGCCGTGCCGGATCTTGATCTTCGAATCGCCGGCCGGCACGCGGCGCACCCGCTCGGTGGCCGGAAAGTCTTCGGGTCCGCCTTCGAGGATCGCGTCGATCAGGTGTTCTTCCATCGTCTCACTCCCGCTTCTGGCGTCGCTTGTGACCTGAAGCTATGGCCTGCGGGCGGCCCGGATAACCCGTGCCAACCCCTAAGTCGCATTCCTGCGGACTGATGTCAATTTCCCGATCGATACCGGTCGAAGGCTCCCGACCCGCAAGCGACGTCGATATCATCCCTGCTTTGTGTCTCTATCGGAGATAACGGGGGATTCATGTCGAAGGACTACTTCGTCAACACAGCGACGGGTGCGCTCGACGGGCTGCTGGCGGCCATCGTCGACGACACCAGCAGCCGGCTCTCACTGTCCTGGTACGACACCGCCCGGGTCCTGTCGCTCTGGTCCCGGCGCCCCGGCGGGATGCCCGGGCGCCTCGCCGACGCCGCGACCGGTGCCCTGATCGCAGGCCAGAACCCCGACGGCAGCTGGGGTTACCCGCAGGCCGCGGTCACCTACCGGCTGGCGCCCACGATGGCGGCGGTGAAGACGCTGTCCGAACTGGGCCGGGCCGTTCCCGCGTCGCGCGGGCTGGCCTTCCTGGCACGGCATCTGGAGTATTTCGCGCCGGAGCGGCAGCCGGACACGGTCGCCGTCGAGCTGATCCAGCCGGACCTGCTCGAGGCGCTGGTCGCCGACGGCGCCACCGTGCTGATGCCGGCCCTGGACCGGCAGCGCGAATGGCTGGTCCGCCTGCACGACCTGCGCCGGCGGGCGGTGGCCGGCGAGAGGCTGCCGCTGCCGCTCTGGCACTCGCTCGAGGTGCTCGGGCCGGCCGCGATCGGCCTGCCGGGCCTGAGCGGCGGCGCGATGACCTGCTCCCCGGCCGCCACCGCGGCGCTGCTGGCCTGGTCGCCGGCCCCGCTCGCGGACGCCGAGGCGTTCCTCACCGCGGAGGCGGCGCGCTACGACGGCGGCTGGCCGACGGTCGCGCCGGTGCGGTTCTTCGAGGGCGCCTGGGTGGTGGGCGCGATGGCGCAGGGCGCGGCGCCGATCGGGCCGCGCCTGGCCGGCCGGCTGCGGGCGTGGCTGACGACGTCGCTGCGCCCGGAGGGCGCGATCCCGGGGCCCGGCCTGCCGCCGGACGCCGACGACACCGCCCGGATCCTGTACGCCCTCAGCAGCCTGGGCGCCCGGCCGGACCTGAGCCTGCTCGACCGCTACGAGCGCGACGACCGGTACACCACCTTCTCGGTCGAGCGCACCGCGTCCATCTCGACGAACGCGCACGTGCTGCGCGCCGTCCGGGGCGACGAGCGCCGCTCGGCGGCCGCCCGGACGTACCTGTTCGACACCCAGAACCAGGACGGCTTCTGGGCCGACAAGTGGCACGCCTCGCCGTACTACGCGACCTCGGCGTCGGTGCTGGCGCTGGCCGGCGACCCCGCGGCGACCGACCGGGTACGCCGGACCGCGGCGTGGCTGGCCGGCTCGCAGCGCCCGGACGGCTCCTGGGGCGTCTGGCACGGCACCTACGAGGAGACCGCGTACGCGGTGCGGGCCCTGCTCGCGGCCGGCACCGCCGAGTCGGCCGAGGCCCTGCGCCGCGGCGCCGGATACCTGGCCGACGGGGTCCGCGACGGGCTGCCGCGCTCGGGCCGCGCGACGCTGTGGCACGGCAAGGAGCTGTACGAGCCGTGGCGGATCACGTCCGGCTACATCTACTCGGCCGTGCACGCCTGCGCCCGCGCCGGGCTGCTCGAAGCCTCAGCGCAGCGCCACGAAGACGCCCACCAGCGCTAGGCCCAGCGCGGCGCCGGCCAGCACCTGGGCGAGCGTGTGGTCGGCGAGCCGCACCCGGGCCCAGCCGATCACCGCGACCACCGGCAGCAGCAGCCACAGCACCGGCCCGTAGAGGACCACGAGGATTCCGGTGGTCATCATGGCCACCATCGCGTGCACCGAGATCTTCCAGAACCCGGTGACCGCGATGGTGGCCGCGGTCAGCACCAGCACGGTCGCGACGAACGCGATCAGGTCCCGCGGCGCGTCGAACACGATCAGCACGACCAGGCCGGCCAGCACGGTGATGAGGCCGACCACGAACGGGATCCGGCGGTGCTCGCGGACGCCGATGTGCACGTCGGTGAGGGTGCGCCGGCGGACCCGGACGATCACATAGGTCAGCGGGGCGGCGCTGACGAACGCGATGGCCAGCAGCCCCCAGCCGAGGCCCGGCCAGATTCCGGCCGCGTGCACCGGGATCAGCAGCAACAGCAGGCTGACCAGCGCGGCCGGGGACAGCACATCGGTAATGGCCTTGGCTGCCCGGCGCAGCGGCGTGCGTTCGGCCGGAGGGGTCTCGACAGTCATGATCCAGTCCTCGCCGGCATAGTCGGCGGATTGTCGTTGAGCTGCCGGAAGGCGTCCGCGACCAGCTCCAGATAGCGGCTCTCGCTGGTCAGCCGGGCGTCGCCCTCCATCGGTTCGGGGGCCTCGCGATCCTGGCCGGCCGCCGGTTCGTGGGGCCGGTCGGCGGCGTGCAGCGCGGTGAACAGCTCGGCCGCGTCCACGGCGGCCCGCAGCCGGTCGCCGGTGAGCCGCCGGCCGACCGCGTCCTGCTCGATCCGGCGCACCGCCTCGGGGTCGCTGTGCGCCCGCAGGATGAGCTGCGCGTCACGGATCTCGATGACCCGGCGGTAGAGCCGGATGCCGATCTCGCCGCGCCGGTAGCTGCCGGTCATCGCCTGCTCGCTGGTGAGCGCCACCTCGGGCACGGCGTTGTGCAGCGTGTCCCAGAGCGCGGCCAGGCGGTGGTAGCTGAGCAGCTGCCGGCCGCGCCGCCAGGGCAGGGCAGCGTACTTGCCCCAGAGCGGCAGGGTCGCGCCGATCGCCACCAGGATGCCGGAGATGCCGGCCAGCACGGCCGAGATGGTCGACTCGTCGCCGCCGGTCCAGTGCGCGAAGCCGCCGAACAGCAGGGCCACCCGGTAGACGAAGTAGAAGATGCCGAACACGGCGCCGGCGCTGACCACCCGCATCCCGGCCCGCAGCGCGCCCTCGGCGTAGCGGGCGTAGCGGATCGAGAAGGTCAGCAGGTCGGTCAGGGCGAGGCTGAGGTAGCCGAGGTAGAACAGCTCGTAGATGACGATCGGCGGGTAGCCGGGGTGGCCGCTGACGAAGTTCGGGTCCTCTTTGGTGTGCGCGCTCAGCAGCGCGACCGTCATGCCGGTCAGCGCGACGGCGAGCACGATCAGCCGCAGCCGGACCCGGGGCCACGCCTCGGCGGCGGTGTGCGCCAGGTAGAGCATCATCGCCTGCAGCGCGCCCGCGCTGATCAGGGTGAGCGCGTTGCCGATCAGGCGACCGGCGTTGGGGACGCCGAGGGCCGCGCTGACCGCCGGGGTGACCGGCGGGGCGGTGACGATGAAGGCCAGGCCGAAGGTGCCGAGCATGACGCAGAGGGCGCGCAGCGCGGGCCGGTCCGGATTGCGCACCGCGTGGGGCAGCTTCAGGAAGCAGGTGAGCAGCCCGGCCAGCCCGGCCGCGACCATGATGATCGTCGCCATCGCTACCTCACTCGCTGAAGGTCGACCGCAGGCGGTCCAGCTCCGGCGCCAGGTCGGCGTCGACCGGGTTGTCCGACGGCCGGCGGTCGGCCACCCGCTCGAGCAGCAGGGTGGCGAACAGCTCGGCCTCCTGCTCCTCGATGTCGGTGTAGGCGCCCCGGTTGAGCAGGCTGCGCACCATGGCCGGGTCGAGGTCGGGCATCAGCACCCGGGTGACGTCCTCGCCGAGGGCGGTCCCGCCCTGGTGGCGGCACAGCATGTGGCCGACCTCGTGCAGCACGATGTGTTCCTCGTGCAGCGGCGCGGTCCGCGCGTAGACGATGACGTCCACATCGGCCAGCCGCAGCCACATGCCGCAGGCGACGCCCGGCACGTAGTCGCTGGACCGCAGGATGATCCGGCGGCCCCGCCGGGCCTCGAGCTTGATCAGGAACGCGTCCAGGGTGAACGGATCGGGCACATCCCCGGCCTCCAGCAGGGAATGCACATGCCGGTCGCAACGACGACGTAATTCTCGATACCGCACGTCAGCTACCCTAACCGGTAGAATCGAGCTTTCCTCGGACGTGATCAGTCGGCGGCAGAGCCGGGGGGTCTGCCCTTCCACGATACGGTGATCCATCCACGGTCATCCATTCGTGTCGTCTCCCGGACGCTCGGCACCGCCGGCGCCCCGGATGTTGCCCACCTCGCGCACGATCTGTGCGATCGAGCGGCGGGTCGCCTCGTCCATGGACATGGTGCGCAGCGCGATGTCGCGGACCGAGGCGTCCCGCAGGGCGATGGCGAGCTCGATCTGCTCGTCGATCCGCGCGGCGGCCTCGTCGTCGAAGAAGTAGCCGACCGGCACGCCGAAGAACGCGGCCAGCGCCTCGAGGTGCCGCTTGGTGGGGTTCTCCCGCAGCCCGGAGCGCAGCTGCCAGACGTACGTCTTGGAGAAGGTCCCGCCGATGGCCTCGCAGCCCTTCGCGACCTCGTCGTAGGTGAACTCCCGGCCCTTGGGTTTCACCGTCTTGAACAGTTTGTCGATGCGTTGTGCGAGCGATCCAGTCCCTGCGCCGGCCGTCACGGCAATCACCTCGTTCGCCGACGTGAGCTCTAACTTGGCGATGACACTACAACAGTTGACGCTACTCACAACAGTCGCTATCGTCATCGATGTCGTCAGCTGAGATGAATAAGCTGTGACAAACGGCGATCACACTCAACACAGTGGACGGTCGACCGGCCGGCAGCACGGGGGCGCCGGACGCTGGCCGCCATGAGCGCCGCGCACACCGCAATCACCGAGCATCACGGGGGAAAGTGAATGCGTTCAGAATCGGCATTAGTCATGATCAAAGCCGCCGAGGCGGGCACCGGATCCACGTCGGAGCCCGGCTCGGCGGCCGTGACCATCCTCAGTGAAGCCGAGCGGCGGGTTGCCGCACTGGCCTCGCGCGGTTACACCAACCGCGACATCGCCGCCCGGCTCTACCTGACGGTCAGCACGGTCGAGCAGCACCTCACCCGGGCCTACCGCAAGCTGCAGGTCAGCCGGCGCCGGGACCTGCCGACCGAGCTGGACAATTGTCGGCCCACGGACCTGCGGTATTCGCTGTCGCACGCCTGAGGGCGCAGGGGCGGGTCACTCCGGAACCTCGGCGGTGACCCGCCAGCCCCCGCCCGCACCCGCCTCGCTCTCCCCCGCGGTCAGGGTGCCGCCGACCAGCGCCAGCCGCTCGCGCATGCCCGTCAGGCCGTAGCCGGACGGGCCCTCCGCACGTGGTGGCACCCGCTGCGGGCGGCCGTTGACGACGTCCAGGCGGATCCGCTCGCCGGCGAAGTCGAGCGTCACCGCGACCGGCTCGCCCGGGGCGTGCTTGGCCGCGTTGGTCAGCGCCTCGCGCAGCGTCCGGACCAGGGACACGGTCGCCGTCGTCGAGGCCCGCCGCGGCTCGGACACCACGGTCAGCTCGATCGCGGTCTGATGGTCCCGGCCGAACACCTCGACCAGTTCCGCCGCCGCGTCCGGCAGCGAGGGCACGTCGCCGCGCAGCGCCGCCACCGCGTTCCGCGCCTCCACCAGGCCCTCCTCGGCGAGCCGGTTCGAGCGCCGGACCCGGTCCAGGGCGCCGGCCGCGTCGCCCTTCTCGGACAGCAGCGCCTCGGCGACCTTCAGCTGCATGCCCAGCGCACCCAGCGAGTGCGCCAGCACGTCGTGCATCTCGCGGGCGATCCGGGCCCGCTCGTCCAGGGCCGCGGCCCGCGCCTTCTCCTGCTGGGCCAGCTCGGTCTGCCGAAGCAGCTCCTCGGCCTGATCGGTACGCAGCGCGTACTGCCGGCGGTGCAGGCCGAGCAGGGTGACCAGCAGGATCAGGCCGGGATAGCCGAGGGCGTCCTGCCAGGGGTGCCCGGTAGCCAGATAGGCGATCGCGCTGCCGGCCACGACCCCGCCGACCACCACCACGATCGCGGTGCCGCTCGGGGTGGTCAGCGAGGCGAACCGGCTGAGCACCACGCAGATGATCACCAGAGCGGTCGGGTCGTCCGCGACGCCGACCACGAACACCGGCAGGACACCGCTCACCGCCAGGGCGGCGTTCGCGAGCCGCCGGTGCCACGGGTCGGCCACGATGAAGGTCAGCCAGGCGAGCACCGAGACGGCGTAGACGGCCCAGACCCCGAGCGTGTTCTCGCGGGCGGTGAAGAGCGTGAGCAGCAGCACCGCCGTGCCGAGCAGCTGGACCACCAGCCAGCTCGGCGCCATCCGGTCCACGAAATGCCATCGTGTGCTCATGGCGGGGAACTCTATTTCCTCCCGGTGCCGCTACTTCCGGTTGACCACCCGGTAGATCAGGACCATCAGGAGGATCACCACGATCACGGCCAGCACCACGATGCCGATCTTCCAGAGCAGGTCCACGAACAGGTGGTGCAGCAGCTCGTCGCTGTCCATCGCGTACATCGGTCACCGCCGCCGGTTGCGGTCGTCGAGCGAGTTCAGCACGGCGCGCAGGATCGTGGAGAGGATCCCGCCGCGGCGGCCGCCGGACCGGTAGTCGCCCCGGCGGTCCAGATAGGCGCGAGCCGCCGGGGCGACGTACTCGCCGTACTTGCGGGCGTCGTCCAGCCGGCCGCGCTTCTTCAGCACGACCAGCACGGTGAACGCCACCAGCACCAGCACCGCGACGCCGGCGACCAGCAGCGCGAACCGGATCAACAGCAGGGTCATCAGGCTGTCGCTGTCCAGCGCGACCAACATGGTAGCTCCTCTCGGACCGCTTCTCGCGGAAGGTGAACCGAAGTTATCGGCCGGGTCGCGGTGCCCGGCACCTGCGCAGGGTGGAGAGAGCGGGTGGAGATCCGCGTCCTCGGCTCTCCACCCGCCCGGTCCTGCCGCCGCTCAGAGGCGGCCGGCCGCCGCCGGGACCTTGCCGGTGGTGTCGAACACCGTCCTGGCACCGCCGATCACCGCCGGCTCGTACTCGCGGTGGCGCTGGAGCACGACCGTCATGTCCGCCTCGGCCAGCGCGGCGGCCAGGTCCGGCTCGCGTTCGATGTGGCCGCCCGGCCAGGACAGCTCCGCCGCGTACGGGTCGTGGAAGCGCACCCGCACCCCGCGCTCCTGCAACGCCCGCGCGATCGGCCCGGCCGGGGTGTGCCGGACGTCGGCCGTGTCGGCCTTGTAGGTCACGCCGAGCAGCAGCACCGTCGCGGCGACCGCGGACCGGCCGCCGGCCTCGAGCTCCTTGCAGATCCGGTCGGCGACCCAGAGCGGCTGACCCTCGTTGATCTCGTTCGCGGTCTCCGCCATCCGGAACGGCCGGCCCAGCGAGGCGGCCGCGTGCACCAGGTACATCGGATCCGCCGGGATGCAGTGCCCGCCGACCCCCGCGCCCGGCCAGAACGGTGCGAACCCGTACGGCTTGGTCGAGGCCGCGTGGATGGTGTCCCAGACGTCGATGTCCATCGCCCAGCAGATCTGCGAGAACTCGTTCGCCAGCGCCGTGTTGACCTGGCGGTAGGTGTTCTCCAGGATCTTCGCGGCCTCCGCCTCGCGCATGCTCTTGGTCAGGTGGACGGTGCCGACCTGCTCGTACAGGGCGGCGGCCCGGTCGCGGCAGGCGGCGGTGAGGCCGCCGACCACGCGCGGGGTGTTGGCCACGCCGAACGTCGCGTTGCCCGGGTCGATCCGCTCCGGCGAGTACGCCAGGTTGAAGTCGACGCCCGCCCTGAGACCGGTCTCCTCCAGCACCGGCTGCACCAGGCCGTCGGTGGTGCCCGGGTGGGTCGTCGACTCGACCACCACGAGCTGGCCGCGGCGCAGGTTGTCGCGGACCGCCCGGGTCGCGCTCAGCAGCGGTTCCAGGTTGGGCGTGCCGTTGTCCACCGGGGTCGGCGCGCAGACCAGGATCACGTCGCACCCGCCCAGCACCGCGGGGTCGGTCGAGGCCCGCAGGTCCGGCCCGAGCGCGCGGAGTTCCTCGTCGGTCACCGTGTCGACAGGCGAACGACCCGCGTTCACCTTGTCCACCCGGCGGTAGTCGATGTCGTAGCCCCAGACCCGGTTGCCCACCCGGGCCAGGGCCACGGCCATCGGCAGGCCGGCGTAGCCGATGCCCACCATGCCTATGCGTTGCTCTGCCACAATCGTCACCTTCACCAGAAGAGCCGGTCAGTAGGCCAGCCGGTACGGAACAAAGCTCTCGGCGTACCGGGTGTCGATGGACGCTCCCGCCGCCGCGTCGATCCGCTCGACCTGATCGATCGAGCGCGGGCCGGACGCCCGCATCTGCGTGCTGTAGGCGCGCAGCGCCTCCTCCTTGGCCGGCCACTGGTCCGAGGTGTCCACGTGCAGCCACCACGGCTCGGCCACCGCGCTCCAGCGGTCCTCGACGCCGCGGTAGCCGAGCACGATGCGCGGCGTCGGCTTGAGGCCGGCCGGATGCACCCGGGCGGCGGCGAAGCCGGCCCGGTACACGGCCTGATGGTCCTGGTGGTAGCCGCCGGCGGCCGGGATGATCAGCGCCACCGGGTCGACCGCCGCGAGCGACACCTCCTCGTGCCGTTCGATCAGGTCGACCAGGTCGCGCTGCCGCGCGGAGACGTCCTCCAGGCCGGTCTCGTCGATCCAGGCGACAACCTGATTGCGTACGCCGAGAGCCGCGCACGCCTTGGCGAACTCCTGTTCCCGCACGGCCGGGTCGCTCGCGCCGCCGTACATCCGGCCGCGCCGGACCGTCACGCACAGCACGTGCACCTCGATGCCGGTCGCCGCCAGCCGGGCGACGGTCCCGCCCGGCCCGATCGTCTCGTCGTCCGGGTGCGGCGCGACGACCAGCACCCGGTCGCACGGCCTGAGCCCGAGGACGTCGTCCGCTCTCACACCGCACCCGCCGCGGCGAGCTTCTCCAGGTGTGTGATGACCCCGCTCATCCCCGGCAGGCCGAGGATCCGGCGCTGGGCGGCCCGCACGTTCGCGATGATCCGCTCGTCGGTCAGCAGCCGCGAGCAGGCCGCCGCGATGCCCTCCGGGCTGACGTCGGTGACGTGCACGCCCAGGCCCAGCTCCTCGATCCGGGCCGCGTTGTGGTGCTGGTCGCTGTACTGCGGCAGCACCGCCATCGGCACGCCGGCCCGCATGCCCTCGCGGATGCTGTTGTATCCGCCGTGCGTGAGGAACACCTGCGCGCACTGCAGCAGCAGCGGCTGCGGCACCCAGTCGGCGATCTGCACGCCCGGCCCGGCCGCCATGTCCTCGGTGGGCAGGCCGCCGGTGGAGACGATGCCGTGGCAGTCGAGCCGGGACAGGCCGCCGATGATGGACGACAGCGTGACGGCCGGGTCGGCCATGCCGTCCGGCAGCGGGATGCCCATCATCTGCATGGCGAGCACGACCGGCAGCGAGGTGCCGACCGAGGCCAGCACGAGCGGCTTGTCGCCGGACAGGTTCGCGTACTCGGCCGGCAGGGTCTCGGTGCCGTCCACCGACAGCGGCTGGGCGTACTCGAACGGCTCGGGCAGGTCGAACGCCGCGAAGTTGTAGGCGTGCGGCAGGCAGCTGATCCGGCCGTACCGGTAGATCGAGAACTTGTCGTCCTGCTCCGGCAGCCCGAGCTCGGCCCGGCGCTGGTTGAGCAGCTGGGCGACGCCGTCCGGGTCGACCAGGTTGCCGGCGCCGGACGGCGCCGAGATGTGCGGCAGGCCGAGCTTCTCGGCGACCAGGCAGCCGGACAGCTCGCCGCCGTCGCGCAGGATGATGTCCGGCTGGAACGAGCGGGCCCGCTCCAGCACGACGTGGTAGGCGGTGGACACGTGCGGGCCGGCCGCGAAGCCGATCATCTGCATCCGGGTGTCGATGTTCTCGCCCGAGCCGAAGATCTCCGGGTCGAGCGCGTCGCGCATGGACCGGAGCTCCTTCATCGAGTCGACGAAGTCCGGCATGATCGGCTCGACCTGGGCGCCGCATTCGGCGTACACGTCCGCGAGGTGGGTGGGCAGGATGACCAGCACCTCGTGCCCGGCCTGAGCCAGGGCCCGGACCATCGGCAGGACGGCGCGGGCGTGGCCCTGTGATCCGGTTACGGTGGACAAAACGCGCATGGGAAGACCCTTCGAGACGTACGGGATCAGAGAGAGGTGAGTCCGGGGGCCGCGGCGTTGACCAGGGCCGCCAGGTTCCCCTTCGAGTGCGTGTTGTCGTGCAGCATCTGGTGCGCCTCGCCGATCTGCTCGAAGCCGCCGCACCAGGTGACGCAGGCGCTCAGCCGGCCCTCGGCCATCAGGCTGAGCACCTCGCGGTTCTCCCGGGTGCCGGAGGCGTGCGAGCCCTGCAGGCGCTTGCTGCGCATCCACAGGTAACGCAGGTCGAGGTCGCCGTTGTAGCCGCTGGTGCCGCCGCAGATCACGACCATGCCGCCGCTGTCGCAGACCATCATCGAGGTGGGCAGGGTGTCCTCGCCCGGGTGCTCGAGGACGACCCGGACGTTGCGGCGCTCGCCGAGGATCTCCCAGATCTTCTTGCCGAACCGGCGGGCCTCGGCGCTCCACGCGTCGCACGCCTGCTCGTCGTCGATGTCCGGCATCCGGCCCCAGTGCCGGAACTCGTTGCGGTCGATCGTGCCGGCCGCGCCGAGGTCCATGCACCACTGCGCCCGCTCGGGGCTGGACACCACGGCGATCGGGATGCCGCCGCGGATCCGGGTGATCTGGATGGCCGCCGAGCCGAGGCCGCCGGAGCCGCCCCAGATGAGCACCGGGTCGCCGGGCCGGACCTCGTTCGGCGCCCAGTGGGTGAGCTGGCGGTACGCGGTGGCGCCGGTGACCAGGAAGCTGCCCGCCTCCTCCCACGCCAGGTTGGCCGGCTTGGGGATGCACTGGTGTTCCTGCACGAGCGCGTACTGGGCGAACGAACCGTAGTTCGACTCGTAGCCCCAGGCGGTCATCGAGCGGCTGTGCAGCGGGTCGGCGCCGAGGCGGATGTCCGAATCGGACTCGTCGTACATCGCGCCGGAGGTGACCACCGGGTCACCGGGCTTGACGTGCCGCACACCCTCGCCGACCGCCCAGACGACGCCGGCGCCGTCGCTGCCACCGATGTGGAAGTCCTCGGTGGCGCCGTGCATCTTCTGCCGCATCGAGATCACGTCGAGCGGCTCGCCGAGCGACGCCCACACGTTGTTGTAGTTGATGCCGGCGGCCATCATGTAGACCAGCACTTCGCCGCGGCCCGGGCGCGGCACGTCGACGATCTCGGTGCGCATCGCGTCGGCCGGCCGGCCGAACCGCTCGCGCCGGATGACCGTGGCGTACATCTGCTCCGGGACCACGCCGAGCGGCGGGACCTCTCCGATTTCATACAGTGACTTGGACACGAACGCCCTCCTTGAAAAGCGGCGTCGATTGATTGGCGTGCGAACACGTCTGCTGAATTCAGCCCAAGTTATCGGCGCGGACGGCATTGCGAATCCCCTAGCCTCCCCTAGCCGGCGGCCTGCCCCTGTCTTGCCGATCAGCGGTCGACCGGGCCGGGAAAAGGCGCGACCATCGGGCCATGAGTATCGACGGAAAATGGCACATCGCGATCAACAGCCCGTTGGGGAAGCAGGAGGCGACCGCGCATTTCGAGACCTCCGGTGAGCGTCTCGAGGGCAAGGTGGACGGCGGCGCCGGCCGGATCAACGACATTCAGGAGGGCGTCGTCGACGGGGACCACCTGACGTTCAAGGTGCCGATGTCGACAATGCCGATCACGCTGGCGTTCGACGTGACCCGCGACGGCGACACGCTCGCCGGCAAGGCCGCGGCGGGCCCGTTCGGCAAGGTGAAGGTGTCCGGCCATCGGCTGTGACCCGGCACGGAAGACCGGCGCCCGGCAGGCTCACCCGCCGGGCGCCGGTCCCTTTTACCGGGAGCCGAGCCGTGCTCAGTCGACCAGCAGGCCGCACGCGGCAACGAGGGCCTGCTGCGCGGCGACCGACAACACGGCCCGGGTGTCCATCGGGGAGCCGGGAAAGATCCGGCCCGGCGCGAGGGCGCGGAAGACCTGGCCGATCGGGGCGACCCGGCAGGCCAGCCCGGCGAGGCGGGTCAGCTCGGCGCGGGTGTGCCCGTCCGTGGTCCACGGCTCCAGGTAGGCGTCGCGCAGCCGGGTCAGCACGGCCGGGGCGTCGGCGCCGAGGCGCTCGCGGACCACCCGGGCGACCACGGCCAGGCTGGCGAACGGCATGCCCACCGAGGCGGCGTCCCAGTCGTGGAAGACGTACCGGCCGCCGGGGCGGGTGAAGACCTGGCCGTCCTGCAGGTCGCCGTGATCGAGGGTCACCGGCACGCCGGAGCCGGCCAGCTCGGCGCACCAGCCGGCGTACCGGCCGCCGAGGCCGCCGATCGCGTCGTGCACGGCGTCGTCCACCCCGCCGGCCCGGGCGAGCAGCATCGCCATCCCGCCGGCCAGCAGCTGTGGCCGCCTGTCCGGTACGCCCAGGTCGAGCAGCGCGCCGGCCCGCGGGGCGAGGGTGCGCTGGAGTTCGGCGTACTGCTGCAGGGGTGCCACCCAGGTCTCCGGCCCGGTGGCGGCGCCGGCCAGCGTGCCTCCGCCGTCGGCGAACAGGGTCCACCCCCTGGCGGGCTCGACCGCGAGCGGGGCGAGCACCTGGCCCGGCACCCAGGCCGGCAGCGCGCCGGCCAGCGCGGCCTCGAACGCCGAGGCCGGCGCGTTGGCCTTGAACCAGGCGGTCGCGCCGTCCTCGATCCCGATGCCGGCCACCACCGACCAGGGCCGCAGCCGGACCCGCACGCCGGCCCGGCCGGCCGGCTCGTGGCCGGCCGCGCGCAGCCCGTCCTCGGCCCAGGTCAGCGCCGCGTCCCGCCAGCCCGGCTCGGACCAGGGTGTCAGCGCGTCGAAGCCGCCGGTGTCCGCGACGGGCTCGTCGACGATGGTCATGGCTTACCTCTTCTCCTCGAGATCGGGCCTTCTCACCGTGGCCCGGGCGGCAGCGCCCGGCGCAGGTCGACGGCCCGGATACCGCTGGCCCGAGGCCAGGTTCAAAATCACTCATATTCGGTGTCCGGCGCGCGGTGCCGGCCGAAGTACTCGGCGGGCTGAGCTGCCGGGACGATGCTCAGGTCCGGCGGCCGCATCGCCAGGGCGAGCACCGCGGCCAGGCACATCAGGACCGCGCCGACCACGAAGACGTGGCCCGCGGCGTCGTCGAAGGCGAGCCGGAACGCCCGGGCCAGCCGGTCGTCCATGGCGGCCAGGAAGGACGAGTCGGTCAGCGGCTCGCGGCCGCCGCGCAGCACGGTGAGGAACGGCCGGTTGGCCGGGTCACCGGTGACCGCCGGGTCACCGAGCAGGGCGGCCACCTCGGGCCGGGCCGCGACCCGGGTCACCGCCGCGGTCAGCGTGCCGGGCAGCAGGGCGAACAGCACCGACAGGTACGTCGCGACGCCGACCGCACCGGAGATCTCGCGGAAGAACATGGTCGTCGACGTGGCCACGCCGAGGTCCGCGCGCGGAACCGCGTTCTGGGCGGTCACGTTCAGCGAACGGGAGGTGCCGATGCCCACCCCGAAGGCGATCATGAGCAGCGCCATCACCCAGACCGGGGTGTCGATCGAGAGCCGGGCGCAGGCGATCAGGCCGAGCGCGGTGGCTATCGCGCCGACCGCGGGCAGCGCGCGCAGGCCGCCGCCGCGCTTGACCACCTTGCCGGAGACGATGACCGACACCAGCGTGCCGCCCATCATCGGCAGCATCATCAGGCCGGACGCGGTCGGCGACAGGCCGTGCACGACCTGCAGGTAGAGCGGGATGGTGGAGATGACGCCGAACATGCCGGCGCCGAACAGCGCGGTGATCGTCACCGAGAGCGTGAACGCCGGCAGCCGGAACAGCCGCAGCGGGATCAGCGCGTCGTCGCCCATCCGCGACTCGCAGACCAGGAACGCCACCAGGCCGAGCCCGCCGACCGCGTAGCAGGTCAGCGCCGAGGTGGAGGTCCAGCCGCGCTCGTGGCCCTGCTCGGCGACCAGCAGCAGCGGCACCGCGGTCGCGGTGATCAGCGCGGCGCCCCAGTGGTCGAGCCGGCGGGCCTTGCGGGCGCCCTCGGTGCGCAGCACCCGCAGCACGACGGCCAGCGCGACCGCGCCGACCGGGACGTTGAACAGGAAGATCCACCGCCAGCCGTCGATGCCGAGCAGCGTCTCGGTGGACGCGAACAGGCCGCCGACCAGCGGGCCGATCAGGCTGGCGGCGAGCCACGCCAGCAGCGTGTAGCCCTGGAACCGGGCCCGCTCGCGGGGCGGCACGAGGTCCGCGGTGATCGCGCTGGACACCGCGAGCAGGCCGCCCGCGCCGAGGCCCTGTATCGCCCGGAAGCCGGCAAGCTGGTAGATCGTGGTGGCGAACGTGCAGGCCAGCGAACCGACCACGAACACCGTGATGGCGACCGTGAACATCATCCGCCGGCCGTAGACATCGGACAGCTTGCCGTAGAGCGGCGTGGTCACCGTCGACGTGATCAGGAACGCGGTGGTCACCCAGGCCTGGACGCTGAGCCCGCCCAGATCGTCGGCGATCGTCTTGATCGACGCGCTCATCACCGTCTGGTCCAGCGCGGCCAGGAAGATCGCCGCGAGCAGGCCCGGCAGCACCGCCATCACCGCCCGGTGCCAGTCCTCCCGATCGGGCGGACCGGCCGGTGCGACCGCTACCGGCACCCTCGCGGTAGCCGTGGCCATCCGCCCTCCCCGTGTCGACCCGTCATCCGACCCTGACCACGGTCGCGCACCTCCGACGCGCGGGTAACCCCTTATTTATTCCGGCGGATCTTCGCGGCATCGCTGCGGCCGGTAGGGGTTACGCCATTCCCCCGGCAATTCCTACGTTGATCTGCAACGCGCGAACGGCCGTGCCTTCGAGGGGTTATCCCATGACGACTGTAGAACCGGCACCGATCACGATGCTCGTTCCCGACTTTCCATTCTCCTATGACGAATGGCTGCGACATCCGGCCGGCCTGGGCACCATTCCGGCCGACCGGCTCGGCACCCGGGTGGCGGTCGTCGGCGGCGGCATCGCGGGACTCACCGCGGCGTACGAATTGATGCGCCTCGGGCTGCGCCCGATCATCTACGAGGCCGAGCAGCTCGGCGGCCGGCTGCGCTCGACGGCGTTCCCCGGCGCACCGGGCGCGGTGGCCGAGATGGGCGCCATGCGGTTCCCGGTCTCGGCACGCTCGCTGTTCCACTACATCGACCTGGTCGGCCTGCCGACCCGGCCGTTCCCCAACCCGCTGTCCCCCGGCACCCCGGCGACGGTGGTCCATCTCAACGGCGACGTGCACCACGCGCGGACCGCCGAGGACCTGCCCGAGCCGTACCGGGAGGTGGCGGACGCCTGGGAGAAGACGCTCACCGAGCACGCCGAGCTGATCACGATGACCGCCGCGATCCGCGACCGGGACGTGCAGACGCTCAAGTCGGTGTGGAACCGGCTGGTCGGCGAGCTGGACGACACCTCGTTCTGGGGTTTCCTGTCGTCCAGCCCGGCCTTCCGCTCGTTCCGGCACCGGGAGATCTTCGGCCAGGTCGGGTTCGGCAGCGGCGGCTGGGACACCGACTTCCCCAACTCGGTGCTGGAGATCCTGCGGGTCGTCTACACCGGCGCGGACACCGATCACATGCTCATCCCGGGCGGCTGCCAGCAGCTGCCGCGCGGGCTGTGGCACCACCGGCCGGACCGCGCGGCGCACTGGCCGCGGGGCACCTCGCTGGCCGTGCTGCACGGCGAGCAGGGGCCCCGGCCTGCGGTCACCTCGCTGCGCCGCCGCGAGGGCGGCATCGAGGTACGCGACACCGGCGGCCGCGGCGAGGTGTTCCAGGCGGTGGTGTTCACGCCGCACGTGTGGACGATGCTGAACCGGATCGACTGCGACCCGTCGCTGCTGACCACGCAGCAGTGGACCGCGGTCGAGCGGACCCACTACATGGGCTCGTCCAAGCTGTTCGTGCGCACCGACCGGCCGTTCTGGCGCGACGTCGACCCGGCGACCGGCCGGGAGACCATGGGCATGACGCTGACCGACCGGATCGCCCGCGGCATGTACCTGTTCGACAACGGGCCGGACCAGCCGGGCGTCATGTGCCTGTCGTACACCTGGAACGACGACTCGCTGAAGGTGGCCACGCTGTCCGCGGCCGAGCGGCTCGAGGTCCTGCTGACCCGGCTGGCCGACACCTATCCCGGCGTGGACGTCCGCTCGCACATCGTGGGCGAGCCGGTCGCGGTGACCTGGGAGACCGAGCCCGCGTTCATGGGGGCGTTCCGCTCCAACCTGCCCGGCCAGTACCGCTACCAGCGCCGGCTGTTCACCCAGTTCATGGACTCGCCGGACGGGTTCTTCCTGTGCGGCGACGACGTGTCGTGGACGGCCGGCTTCGCCGAGGGGGCGATCACCACCGCGCTGAACGCGGTGTGGGGCGTCGTGCACCGGCTCGGCGGCACCGCCCCGGCCGGCAATCCCGGCCCCGGCGATCTGTTCGACCGGCTCGCGCCCGTCGAGCTGCCCTATTCCTGAGCCAGAGAGGCATTGAGATGACCGTGACCGCGCCCGACGTGCTTTCGTCCGCAACTCGGACCGTCATCGGGCAGCTGCGGCTGCGCGCGAAGAAGAACCCCGACCAACTGGCGTACGGCTTCCTGCGCGACGGCGAGGAGCTGGCCGAGACGCTGACCTTCCAGCAGGTGGAGGAGCAGGGCCGGGTGGTCGGCATGGCGCTGACCGCCCGGGGGCTGTCCGGCGGCGCCGCGGTGCTGCTCTGCCCGACCGGGCCGGACTTCGTCCGCGCGCTGGTCGGCTGCCTGTTCGCCCGGGTCGCCTGCGCGCCCGCGCAGGTGCCGAACCGGCTGAACGGCCTGGCCCGGATCCGGCGGATGGCCGACGACGCCGGCACCTCGATCGTGCTCACCACGGCCGAGGTGAAGGCCCGGCTGGAGGGCGACTTCGCCGGCACGCCCGAGCTGACCGGGCTGACCCTGATCGACACCGCGACGCTCACCACGCACGGCTATCTCGAACTGGAGGAGCCCGGCCCGCAGGACACCGCGCTGCTGCAGTACACCTCCGGGTCGACCGGCAGCCCCAAGGGCGTCGTCGTCACGCACGAGAACTTCCTGGCCAACGTGGCCGAGACGGACGAGCTCTACCCGTGCGACCCCGACGGCGTGGTGGTCTCCTGGCTGCCGCTGTTCCACGACATGGGCCTGCTGTTCGGGGCGATCCTGCCGCTGTGCACCGGCACCCCGGCGTACCTGATGGCGCCGGAGGCGTTCATCCGCCGGCCGGCGCGCTGGCTGGAGGCGCTGTCGCGGTTCCGCGGCACGCACGCGGCGGCGCCGAGCTTCGCGTACGACCTGTGCGTCGAGGCCGCGGCGCAGGGCAAGATCGGCGCCGACGTCGACCTGACGGCCTGGCGGTACGCGGCGAACGGCGCCGAGCCGGTGCGCTGGCGCACGGTGCAGGCGTTCGCCGACGCGATGGCGCCGTACGGCCTTTCCCGGACGGCGATGAGCCCCGGCTACGGCCTGGCCGAGAACACCCTCAAGGCCACCGGCAGCCGGCCGGACGAGAACCCGAAGGTGCTCTGGGTCGACTCGACGGCGCTGCGCCGGAACCTGGTCGTGCCGAGCGACGAGACGGACGGCCAGCCGCTGGTCAGCAACGGGGTGGCGGTCGGCGCGACCCGGATCGCGATCGTCGAGCCGGAGACCGGGCGGCGGCTGCCGGAACGCCGCATCGGCGAGATCTGGATCAGCGGCCCGTGCGTGGCCGGCGGGTACTTCCGGCGGCCGGCGGAGAGCGCCGCCACGTTCACGGCGCGGATCACCGACGCCGCCGACCAGCGCCCGTACCTGCGTACCGGAGATCTGGGTTTCCTGTCCGACGGCGAGCTGTACGTGACCGGCCGGCTTAAGGACGTGATCATCCGCAACGGCCGCAACTACTACCCGCAGGACCTCGAGCTGTCCGCCGAGATGTGCGCGCCCGCGCTGCGGCCCAACTGCGCGGCCGCGTTCTCGGTGGACGACGGCGAGCGGGAACGGCTGGTGGTGGTCGTCGAGGCGGACGGCCGGGCGTTGCGCGCGACGCCGCCGGAGACGCTGCGGGAGTCCATCTCGGCGGCGATCTACGAGGGTCAGCGGCTGCGCGCCGACGAGGTCGTCCTGATCCGGCGCGGCATGCTGCCGCGCACCACGAGCGGGAAGGTGCAGCGCCGCGCGGCGCGCGAGCGGTACCTGAACGGCGAGTTCGGCGGCGGTTCTCAGCCCCCCACGTGAGCTCGTGCCGCCCTCGCGAGGCGGCGCCCCCGGCAGGCCCCAGCCAACCCCCTGGCTGGGGCCTGGTGGCGTTCGGGGTCATTTGCGGCCGATAGGGTGGGTTACCGCAGAGGGAGGTGGCCGAAATGCAGCGCTCTGGGGCGGAGCGGATCCGCGTCCTGGTCGTCGACGACCAGGCGATCGTCCGGGAAGGACTGGTCGCGCTGGTCACGCTGATCGACGAGGTGGAGGTGGTCGGCCAGGCCGGCGACGGCGCCGAGGCGGTCCGGCTGGCCCGCGAGACGTCGCCGCACGTGGTGCTGATGGACCTGCGGATGCCGGTGCTCGACGGCGCCGAGGCGACCCGGCAGATCGTGGCGACCGACCCCGAGGCGAACGTCGTGGTGCTGTCCACCTATGCGGACAACGAATCGATCGCGGCGGCCATGCGGGCCGGGGCGCGCGGCTATCTGACCAAGGACGCGACCCGGGCGCAGATCACCGCGGCGATCCGGTCGGCCGCGGAGGGGCAGTCCACCTTCGACGCGACCGTGTCCCGGCGCCTGGTGGCGGCGCTGAGCGAGCCGCTGTCGCCCGCCGCGCCGGCCGCGCGCAGGAAGAACCTCCCGGACGGCCTGACCGCCCGGGAGGTGGAGGTGCTTTCGCTGATCACGGCGGGCCTGAGCAACGCGGAGATCGCCGCCGAGTTGTTCATCGGCGAGACCACCGTGAAGACGCACATCAACAACGCGTTCCTGAAGATCGGGGCGAAGAACCGGGTCGACGCGGTGCGTTACGCGTACCAGAACGACCTGGGCCGGCCCTGACCGCGGGGGACGGTCAGGGCCGGCTTGTTCCGGGGATTGGTCGTCAGCCGACGGTGACCTTGCCGCGGGCGTCGGCGCGGTCCCGCACGGTCGCCGCCGGGGTCCGCTCGAGGCGCCGCCAGCGGACCAGGCAGACCATCGTCCGGTAGCCCACCATGGTCATCGCCATCAGCACGAAGAACGCGGCGATGCCGTCCGAGTCGAGCCGCTGCTCGAGCATCCAGCGGCCGAACCTCTCGGCGAAGGCGTCCCAGTTCTCCAGGGCGAACAGGAATGCGGTGCGGGCGAGCAGCACGGCCAGCCAGATGCCGAGGTAGGCCCAGCCCGCCTTGGTGTAGATCCGCTGATTGCCGGCGTGCCGGTAGACCCGCATGACGCGCATCAGCAGAATGCCGATGACCGTTCCGGCGGCGATGCCCAGCGCGCCGGCCGTCACATTCGGGGTGGTGAATGCGGTGCGGTCGTAGGTGTCCCAGTACAGGTATCCGACGAACGCCATCGAGATGCCCCACTTGATCCAGCCGAACCGGTGCTTGCCGACCTGCGTGAGCAGGACAATGGCCAACAGAGCGCCACTGACCAGCAGCGCTTCCTGCATCGCGTCGCTCATGGTTCCTCCCGTGTCTTTGGTGGTTAGAATCTATTTCTCGAGGCCATTTCGGGCCTGGTCCGCCGGGTGGAGAAACGGGTTGAGAAATCTCTCCACCCGACGGTCGCCGGCTCAGCTGTCGACGGTGGCGGCGAGCCATTCCTGCACGACGGCGGCGGTCTTCTCGGCGTGGTCCTCCATCATCGAGAAGTGGTCGCCGGCGGTGTCCTCGACGGTGTCCGCGTCGGCCCAGGTGGATCGCCAGTCGTCGGTGTCGGTCCATCCGGGCAGCGGCTCGGCGGCGCGCACCAGCAGCTTCCGGGTGGCCAGCGGGGTCAGCCGCCGGTCGGTGAACAGCCGGAAGTACCCGGCCATCGCGGTCAGCCGCGCGTCGTCGGCGGGCAGCAGGCCGTCGGCGTCGCCGCCCATGCTGCCGGCCAGGCGGTTCTCGATCCCGGCGAACGCGGTGCGGCTGGGGCCGTACACGTCGATGAGGACCAGCGCCGCGGGCGGTTCGCCGCGGCCGATCAGCTCCTCGGCGAGGGCGTGCGCCAGCAGGCCGCCGGACGAGTGGGCCAGGATCACCACCGGCCTGCCCGCGGCGTGTGCGAGGAGGGCGTCGGCGTGGGCGCGGGCCAGGGCCGGTATGCCGGCCGGGAACAGCTCGCCGGCCCGGAAGCCGGGTGCCGGCAGCACGTCCACGTCGCGGACCTCGCGGAAGGCGGCGGCGAGCCGGGCGTACTCGTGTGGTCCGGACATGGCCAGCACCGAGGGGATGCAGACCACGGCGGTCGGCGCCGGGCCCTTCGCGAGCCGGACCACGGCCAGCTCGCCGGTCAGCTCGGCGGGGTCGGTGAAGGTGGGCCGGAACTCGGACGCGGCCTGCAGGACGCCGACGAACTCGGCCAGCCGGCCGCTCGCCACCGCCTGCCCGGCCATCGCGCCGAACACGCTGCCCGCGCCGGCCGGTCCCCCGGCGGCCGCTCCCCCGGCCCGTTCGCCGTACGCGCCTGCCACGTGATCGGCCAGCGCCCTCGGGGTCGGGTTCTCGAACACGATGGTCGGTGCCAGCCGGAAGCCGACCGCGGCGCCGATCCGGTTGCGCAGCTCGACCGCGGTGAGCGAGTCGAACCCGAGCTCCAGGAACGCGCGGTCCGGGTCGACCTCCTCCGGCCCGGCCAGCCCGAGCACGGCCGCGACCTGGCTGCGCAGGTGGTCCAGCAGCACGGCCGGGCGGTCCGCCGCGGCGGTGGCCTCGAATCCGCGCCGGAACTGTTCCGCGGCGCCGCCCGCCGGCCCGTCGGCGCGCCGCGCGGCCGGCCGGATCAGGCCGCGCAGCAGCGGCGGCACCTCGTCCAGGGTGGCCCGCAGCGACGCCAGGTCGAGCCGCATCGGCACCAACGCGGGCCGCCCGGAGGCGAGCCCGGCGTCGAACAGCGCGAGGCCCTCGTCGCTGTCCAGCCCGGCCATCCCGGGCCGCAGCTTGGCGGCCAACTCCTCGTCGGTCCGGTCGCCGGCCATCCCGCTGCGGTCGTTCCACAGGCCCCAGGCCAGCGACGTCGCCGGCAGGCCCAGCCCGCGGCGGTGCTCGGCGAGGGCGTCCAGGTAGGCGTTCGCCGCGGCGTAGCTGCCCTGGCCCGGGTTGCCGGCGACGCCGGCCGCCGACGAGTAGAGGACGAACGCGCTCAGCGGCAGGTCGCGGGTCAGCTCGTGCAGGTGCCAGGCGGCGTCCACCTTGGGGCGCAGCACCCCGGTCAGGCGTTCGGGGGTGAGCGACTCGACGACGCCGTCGTCCAGCACGCCGGCGCTGTGCACCACGGCGGTGAGCGGGTGCTCGGCCGGGATGGCGTCCAGCAGCGCGCGCAGGGCGGCCGGGTCGCTGGTGTCGCAGGCGGCCAGGGTCACCTCGGCGTCCAGATCGGACAGCTCGGCGGCGTTGGGTGCGGCGGCGCCGCGGCGGCTGACCAGCAGCAGGTGCCGGCAGCCGTGCGCGCCGATCAGGTGCCGGGCGGTCAGCGCGCCGAGCGTGCCGGAGGCGCCGGTGACCAGGACCGTGCCGGCCGGGTCGAAGGCCGGCGCCGGGTCGTCCCCGCGGGGCAGGCGGGTCAGCCGGGCCGCGAGCAGCGCGCCGTCGCGGACCGCTACCTGGGTCTCCCCGGCGGCGAGGGCGGCCAGGGCGGCGGCCGGGACCGGCCCGTCGCCCTCCAGGTCGATCAGGCCGAAGCGGCCGGGGTGTTCGGCCTGCGCCGAGCGGAACAGGCCGAGCGCGGCCGCCTGGGCGAGGTCGCCCGGCGGGCCGCCGGCCGCGGTCGCGCCCCGGCTGACCACGACCAGCGGCCGGTCGTCGGCGAGCCGTTGCTGGATCAGCCGCAGGGCGGCGGCGACGGCGGCGTGCGCGGCCTCCGGGCCGGTGCCGCCGGTGGCCAGCTCGACCATCTCGGCGTGCGGGCCGGGCGCGGCCTGCGGCGGGGCCAGCCGGGTCCACTCGACCGTGAACAGCGAGTCGTGGCGGCCGCCGGCCGAGGCGCTGAGCCGCTCGGCGGAGACCTCGCGGACCAGCAGCGAGGCGGCGGCGAAGACCGGGCGGCCGGTGTCGTCGGCGGCCTCGAGGCGGACGTCGTCGGCGCCCTGGACGAGCCGGACCCGCAGCCGGTTGCCGGGCGCGCCGGAGCGGGCCAGGCCGGTCCAGGCGAACGGCAGGCGCAGCGGAACCGAGTCGTCGACGTCCGCGCCGACCATGCCGGCGTGCAGGGCCGCGTCCAGCAGGGCCGGGTGCAGGCCGTAGCCGTCGGTCGGCTGGTCGACGGCGACCTCGGCGTACGTTTCGGCGCCGGAGCGCCACGCGGCGCGCAGGCCCTGGAACGCCGGGCCGTAGCCGATCCCGGCGGCGTTCAGCCGCGGGTAGAAGCCGTCCAGGTCGAGGGGCTCGGCGCCGGGCGGCGGCCAGGCGGTGAAGTCGAACGACTGGTCCGGCGCGGCCGGGGTGCCGAGGGTGCCGGTGGCGTGCGGAATCCAGTCCTCGCCGTCGCTGCCGAACACGGTGAGCCGGCGCCGGCCGGCCCCGTCCGGTTCGCCGGCGGTGACGTGCACGGTGACGCCGCCGTGCTCGGGCAGCACCAGCGGCGCGGCCAGGGTCAGCTCCTCGACCCCGCCGCACCCGGCCGCCTCGGCCGCCGCGAGCGCCATCTCGACGAACGCGGTACCGGGCAGCAGCACGGTGTCGACCACGGCGTGATCGGCGAGCCAGGGCTGGGTGGCGAGCGACAGCCGGGCGGTGAGCAGCAGGCTGTCCGCGCCGGCGGGGCGGACCAGGGCGGCGAGCAGCGGGTGGCCGGCGGATTCGAGGCCGGCCGCGGTGACGTCGCCGGCGCCGGCCCGGGTGTCCAGCCAGTAGCGCTTGCGCTGGAACGCGTACGTCGGCAGCGGCACCCGCGGCCCGGCGGGCAGCACGGTGTCCCAGGTGACCGGGGCGCCGTGGCAGGCGGCGCGGGCGAGCGCGGCACGCAGCCGGGCCGGGCCGCCGTCGTCGCGGGCCAGGGTCCGCACCACCGGGACCGGGCGGTCGGCGGCGTCGACGATGCCCTGCAGCGGGACGGTCAGCACCGGGTGCGGGCTGATCTCCAGGAGCAGCTGACATCCGTCGGCGAGCAGCGCGGTGGCCGCGTCGTGGAACCGCACGGTCTGCCGGGCGTTGCGGTACCAGTACTCGGCGTCGAGTTCGGTGGTGTCCAGCGCGGCGCCGGCCACGGTGGAGTAGAACGCGATCGGCGCGGCGGCGGGTTCGACGCCGTCGAAGTCGGCGAGCAGGCCGTCGCGCAGGGCCGCGACCTGTGCGGAGTGGCCGGCGGCGCGGGCGCCGCGGATGGCCCGGGCGCGCAGCCGGTCGGCGGTGCACCCGGCGACGAACTCCTCGACCGCGTCCGGGTCGCCGGAGACGACGCAGGCGGCCGGGCCGTTGTGCGCGGCGACGGCGAGCCGGTCGCCGTACTTCGCCAGGCGGCGGGTCACCTCGTCCGGGCCGGCCAGCACGGACGCCATCGCGCCGCGGCCGGTCAGCGAGCAGAGGGCGACGTTGCGGCGGGCGGTGATCCGGGCCGCGTCGCGCAGGGTGAGGGCGCCGGCGACGTACGCGGCCGAGACCTCGCCCTGCGAGTGGCCGAGCACCGCGTCCGGCTCGATGCCGTACGCGCGCCAGAGGGCGGCCAGCGACACCATCATGGTGAACAGCGTCGGCTGCACGACGTCCATCCGGTCCCAGGCCGGCGCGTCCGGGTCGCCGCGCAGCACGGCGGCCACCGACCAGTCCTGGAACTCGGCGAACGCGGCGTCGCACTCGGCGACCGTGGCGGCGAAGACCGGCTCGGTGCCGAGCAGACCGGCGGCCATGCCGGCCCACTGGGAGCCGTGCCCGGGGAAGATGAAGGCGACCTTCGGGCGTACGGGTGGAGCCGTGCCGGACACGGCGACGGTCCCGTCGGGCTCGCCGGCGGCGAGGGCGGCCAGGCCGGTCAGCGCGGTTTCGTGGTCGGCGGCCAGCACGGCGCCGCGCTGGTCGAAGGTGGCGCGGCCGGCCAGCAGCTCGCGGGCGACCGCATCCAGCCTCAGGTCGGGCCGGTCACGCAGGAAGTCGCGCAGCTTGGTGGCCTGGCCGCGCAGGGCGCCCGGGGTCCGGGCGGAGAGCAGCAGCGGCACCGGGCCGGTCGGCTCCTCGGTCGCCGCCTGTGGCTCCGCGGCGGGGGCCTGCTCCAGGATCGCGTGCGCGTTCGTGCCGCTGAGGCCGAACGAGGACACCGCGGCCCGGCGCGGGCGGCCGGTCTGCGGCCACGGGCGGCGCTCGGTGACCAGCCGGACCGTGCCGGCCGACCAGTCCGCGGCCGGGGTCGGCTCGTCCACGTTGAGGGTCGGCGGGAGTTCGCCGTGCCGCAGCGCCTGCACCATCTTGATCACCGCGGCGACGCCGGCGGCGGCCTGGGTGTGCCCGAGGTTGGACTTGAGCGAGCCGAGCCAGAGCGGTTCCCCGTCGCGGTCCCGGCCGTACGTGTCGATCAGTGCGCGGGCCTCGATCGGGTCGCCGAGGGTGGTGCCGGTGCCGTGCGCGTCGACGGCGTCGATGTGGTCGGCGGGCAGGCCGGCGCCGGCCAGCGCGGCCCGGATCACGTCGCGCTGGGCCGGCCCGCTCGGCGCGGTGAGCCCGTTGGAGGCGCCGTCCTGGTTGACCGCGGTACCCCGGACCAGGGCGAGCACCCGGTGGCCGTTGCGCTGCGCGTCGGAGAGCCGTTCCAGCACCAGCATGCCGACGCCCTCGGCGAAGCCGGTGCCGTCCGCCGATTTCGCGAACGACTTGCACCGGCCGTCCGGCGCGAGGCCCTGGAGCAGTTCCAGCTCGAAGAACGTCGTCGGCGAGCTCATCACGGTGACGCCGCCGGCCAGCGCGAGCGTGCAGTCGCCCTGCCGCAGCGCCTGGGCCGCGAGGTGCAGCGTGACCAGCGACGACGAGCAGGCCGTGTCGACCGTGACCGCCGGGCCCTGCAGGCCGAGGGTGTACGCGACCCGCCCGGAGACGATCGCGCCGGTGCTCCCGGTGCCCAGGAACGGCGCGACCCCCTCGGGGATCTCGGTAAGCGCCGACACGTAGTCGGAGTTGTTCATCAGCCCGGCGAACACCCCGGCCGGGGTGCCGCGCAGCGACGCCGGGTCGATGCCGGCGTGTTCCAGCGCCTCCCAGCTCACCTCGAGGGTGAGCCGGTGCTGCGGGTCCATCGCCTGCGCCTCGCCGGGCGAGATGCCGAAGAACTGCGGGTCGAAGCCGGCCACGTCGCCGAGGAAGCCGCCGCTGCGGCAGCGCAGCGTGCGCCCGTCCGCGTCGATGTCCCAGCCCCGGTCGTCCGGGAAGCCGGTGATGCCGTCGCGGCCGTTCGCGACCAGGTCCCACAGCCCGTCCGGGTCGGTGACCCCGCCGGGCAGCCGGCAGGCCATGCCGACGATGGCGATCGGCTCGCTGGAGCGGCCCTCCAGGTCGGCCAGCCGCTGCCGGGTCTGGTGCAGGTCGGTGGTGACCTGCTTGAGGAAGTGCCGGAGTTTGTCCTCGTTGCTCATTGAATTGAATCCCCCGCAGGTCAGGAAAGGCCGAACTCGCGGCCGATGAACTCGAACATCTCCTCGTCGCTGGCCGCGTCGATCACGTCGGCGACCTGCTCCTCGCGGTCCTGCTCGTCGCCGGAGAGGCCGGCGAGCAGGGCGCGCAGCTGAGCGGTGATCCGGGCGTGCTGGCCCTCGTCCGGGCGGGCCGCGGCCAGCTCGGTGGCGAGCCGGTCCAGCTGGGCGAAGACCGGCAGCTCGCCCGCCTCGCCGGTGAGCTCCTGGACCAGGTGGACGACCAGCTCGGCCGGGGTCGGGTGGTCGAAGACCAGGGTGGGCGGCAGTTGCAGCCCGGTCAGCGCGGCAAGCTGGTTGCGCAGCTCGACCGCGGTGAGCGAGTCGAACCCGAGGTCCCGGAACGCCCGCTCGGCGGTGATCTCGGCCGGGTCGGTGATGCCGAGCGCCGCGGCGACCTCGGCGTGCACCAGCTCGGTGAGCACCCGCTCGCGCTCCTCGGCGGGCAGGGCGGCCAGCTGCTCCCGGCGCCCGGCCGCGACCGTGGCCGCGGCGGTGCGCCGGACCCGGCGCCGCACCAGCGTGCCGAACAGGGCCGGCAGCTCCGGGTGGCTGCGCAGGGTGGCCAGGTCCAGGGCGATCGGTGCCAGCACCGCCGGGGCGGAGTCGGCCAGCGCGGCGTCGAACAGGGCCAGGCCCTGCTCGGTGCTGAGCGCGCCGACCCCGGCCCGGTTCATCCGGGCGGTCTCGCCGCCGCCGATCGCGCCGGCCATGCCGTCGCCGTCCTGCCACAGGCCCCAGGCCAGCGACAGGGCCGGCAGGCCGGCCGCCCGCCGGTGCTGGGCGAGCGCGTCCAGGTAGGTGTTCGCCGCCGCGTAGTTGGCCTGGCCCGGGTTGCCGAGCAGGCCGGCGGCCGAGGAGTAGAGCACGAACGCGGTCAGCGGCCGGTCGGCGGTCAGGTCGTGCAGGTGCCGGGCGGCGTCCACCTTGGCCCGCAGGACCGCGGCCAGCCGGTCCGGGTCGAGGGTGTCGATCATCGCGTCGTCGAGCAGGCCGGCGGTGTGCACGACCGCGGTGATCGGGTGCTCGGCCAGCAGTGCGGCCACCGCGGCCCGATCGGTGACGTCGCAGGCCACGACGGTGGCGCCGAGCTCGTCGCGCAGTTCGGCGGCGCCGGGCGCGTCCGGGCCGCGGCGGCTCGCCAGCACCAGCCGGGTCACGCCGTGCCGGACGGCCAGGTGCCGGGCCAGCGCGGCGCCCAGGGCGCCGGTGCCGCCGGTGATCAGCACGGTCGACTCCGGCCCGAACGCGGCCGCCGGCTCCGCGTCCGGCACGGCGTGCCGGACCAGCCGTGGCGCGAGCAGGTCCGCGCCGCGCAGCGCCAGTTGCGGTTCGGCCGAGCCGGCCGCGTCGGCGAGGCGGGCCGGGTCGTCCAGGTCGACGAGCTGGAACCGGTCCGGGTGCTCGGACTGTGCCGAGCGCACCAGGCCCCAGAGGGCGGCGTGCTCGAGGTCGGGCACCGCGTCGCCGGGGCCGGCCGCGACCGCGCCGGAGGTGACGAACACCAGCCGGGAGCCGCTCAGCCGGTCGTCGGCCAGCCAGGCCTGGATGGTCTCCAGCGTGCGCAGGGTCGCGGCGTGTGCGGCGGCCGGGCCGGTGCCTGCCGTGCCGGCGTGGCCGATCAGCACCACGTCCGGGATCACCGGGGCGGCCAGCAGCTCGGGCAGGCCGGCCGGCTCGGCCGGGTC
Source organism: Actinoplanes sp. NPDC026623 (assembly GCF_040638275.1). Classification (NCBI taxonomy): domain Bacteria; kingdom Bacillati; phylum Actinomycetota; class Actinomycetes; order Micromonosporales; family Micromonosporaceae; genus Actinoplanes; species Actinoplanes sp. NPDC026623. The sequence continues at coordinate 30,319 of NZ_JBEZXZ010000078.1, forward strand.
GAGGCCGGCCCGCTTCAGCGCCGAGCGCAGCTCCAGCGGGTCCGGGCCGAGGATGGCCCAGGAGCGGTCCGTCGCGGCGGTGCCGGTGACCGGCACCCAGTCCAGGGCGAACAGCAGGTCGGCGCCGGTCGTCGGTGCCGCCGGGGCGGCGGCGCGCAGGGCAAGCGAGGCGACCGAGGCGATCGGGGCGCCGGTGCCGTCCGCGATGTCGAGGGCCACCGCGCTGCCGCCGGCCGGGGTGATCCGCACCCGCAGGTGGGTGGCGCCGGTGGCGTGCAGGGTGACGCCGTTCCAGGCGAACGGCAGGCGGGCCTGGCCGTCGTCCGGGAACAGGTCGCCGAGGCCGATCGCGTGCAGGGCGGCGTCGAGCAGGGCGGGGTGCAGGCCGTACCCCTCGGTTTTGCCGCCGTCGGGGAGCCGGATCTCGGCGTACACCTGGTCGCCGAGCTTCCAGCCGGCCCGCAGGCCGCGGAAGGCGGGGCCGTAGCCGAGGCCGGCCTCGGCGAGGCGCGGGTAGACGTCCTCGATGTCGAGCGCCTGCGCCCCCGCCGGTGGCCAGGCCGGGTCGGCTGGGTGCGGCTCGGGTGCGGCGGCGCTGAGCGTGCCGGCCGCGTGGCAGAGCCAGGAGTCGCCGGCCTGCGAGTGGATGCTGACCGTGCGGCGGCCGTCCTGCTCGGCGCCGACCAGCACGCGGATCGCGACCGGCTCGGTGAGCACCAGCGGCGCCTGGAGCATCAGCTCGTCGAGGTGGCCGCAGCCGACCTCGTCGCCGGCCCGGATCGCCAGATCGACGAAGCCGGTGCCGGGGAACAGGACCGCGCCCATCACCTGGTGGTCGGCGAGCCAGGGCTGGGCCGGGAGGGCGAGCCTGCCGGTGAGGACCAGGCCGTCGGAGTCGGGCAGGGCGACGATAGCGGTCAGCAGCGGGTGGCCGGTGGCGCCCAGGCCGGCCGAGGTGACGTCGCCGCCGGTGGCGGGTCCGGTCAGCCAGTAGTGGTCGCGCTGGAAGGCGTAGGTGGGAAGGGCGGCGAGGCCGGACTCGCGGCCGCCCAGCAGGGCGGTCCAGTCGAGGTCGACGCCGCCGACCCAGAGCCTGCCGACTGCGGTCAGCAATGTCTGCGGCTCGTCGCGGTCGCGGCGCAGGCCGGGCACGAACAGGGCGTCCACGGTTTGCTGACCCATCCCGGACAGCACCCCGTCCGGACCCAGCTCCAGGAACTTCGACACACCCTCGCCGGCCATGAACGTCACCGAGTCGGCGAACCTCACCGCCTGCCGCACATGCCGCACCCAGTAGGCGGCGTCGAACTCTTCGATCAGCGTGCCGGTCACGTTGGACACCACCGGAATCTGCGGCCGGTGGTAGATCAGCGTCGCGGCCACCGCCTCGAACTCGGCCAGCATCGGCTCCATCAACACCGAATGAAACGCATGACTCACCGTCAAACGCCGCGCCCGCCGACCAGCCGCCTTCCACCGCCCCACCAGCGCGTCAACCGCAGCCTCGGGGCCGGAAACCACCACCGAGCCGGGGCTGTTGACCGCCGCAACGTCGATACCGACGATCTCGTCCTCGGCGGCTTCCAGCGCGGCCATCGCCCCGCCCGCCGGCAACGCCTGCATCAAACGACCACGAGTCGACACCAGCTTGGCCGCGTCCGGCAGGGACAGCACGCCGCTCACGTGGGCCGCGACGATCTCGCCGACCGAGTGACCGGCCAGGAAGTCCGGCTTGATCCCCCAGGAGGTGACCAGCCGGAACAGGGCCGTTTCCAGAGCGAACAAGCCTGCTTGGGTCCACATTGTTTGGTCCAGGAGGTCGCCGCCGTCGAACACGACGTCCTTGACCGGGCCGTCCAGGGCGGCGCAGACCTCGTCGAACGCCGACGCGAACACCGGGAACGCCTCATACAACTCACGGCCCATGCCGGCGCGCTGCGCGCCCTGGCCGGTGAACAGGACACCGAGACCACCCGTGGTGACGGCGACCGGCTTGGCCTGCGCCAGGGCGGCCCGCCAGCCCTCGCGGTCAGCCGCGACCACGACCGCGCGGTGCGGTAGCTGGGCGCGGCCGAGCGCGGCGGTCCGGGCCAGGTCGCCGAGTCCGGCGCCGGTGGCGCCGTCCAGGTGGGTGGCGAGGCGGGTGATCTGGTCCCGCAACGCTTGCGGCGTACGCCCGGAGACCACCAGCGGCAGCACCGGAAGCGCGGGCGCCATCGGCCGCGGCGCGTGCTCCTCGGCGGCCTGCTCGATGATCACGTGCGCGTTGGTGCCGCTGATCCCGAACGACGAGATGCCCGCCCGGCGCGGCCGGTCCACGGCCGGCCAGTCCCGCGCCGCGGTCAGCAGCGAGACGTCACCCGATTCCCAGTCGACGTGCGGGCTGGGCTCGTCGGCGTGCAGGGTGCGGGGCAGCGTCCCGTACCGGATCGCCTGGATCATCTTGATCACGCCGCCGACGCCGGCCGCCGCCTGGGTGTGGCCCAGGTTCGACTTGAGCGAGCCGAGGTAGAGGGGCTCCCCGGCCCGCTCCTGGCCGTAGGTGGCGAGCAGCGCCTGCGCCTCGATCGGGTCGCCCAGCGTGGTTCCGGTGCCGTGCGCCTCGACGGCGTCCACTTCGGAGGCTGCGAGCCCGGCGTCGGCCAACGCCTGACGGATCACCCGGGCCTGCGACGGGCCGTTGGGTGCGGTGAGCCCGTTGGAGGCGCCGTCCTGGTTGACAGCCGAGCCGCGGAGCAGCGCGAGCACCCGGTGCCCGTTGGCCCGGGCCTCGGAGAGCCGTTCGAGGACGAGGACGCCGACGCCCTCACCCCAGCCGGTGCCGTCGGCGCCCGCGCCGAACGACTTGCAGCGCCCGTCGGCGGCGAGGCCGCGCTGCCGGGAGAAGTTCACGAACGTGTCCGGTGTCGGCATCACGGTGACGCCGCCGGCCAGCGCCAGCTCGCACTCGCCGCGGCGCAGCGACTGCGCGGCCAGGTGCATGGCGACCAGCGACGAGGAGCAGGCCGTGTCGACGGTCATGGCCGGGCCTTCCAGGCCGAACACGTAGGAGACGCGCCCGGACAGGACACTGGACGAGGCGCCGGTGCCGAGGAAGCCCTCGACCTCCTCCGGGATCTCGGCCAGCCAGGAGCCGTAGTTGTGGTACATGACGCCGGCGAACACGCCGGTCCGCGAGCCGCGCAGCCCGGACGGGTCGATGCCGGCGCCCTCGACGGCCTCCCAGGACGCCTCGAGCAGCAGCCGCTGCTGCGGGTCCATGGCGACCGCCTCGCGCGGGCTGATCCCGAAGAACGCCGGGTCGAACATGGCGGCGTCGTGCAGGAAGCCACCCTCGCGGACGTACGAGGTGCCGGCCTTGGACGGGTCGTCGCTGAACAGCGTCGACAGGTCCCAGCCACGGTCGTCCGGGAAGCCGGAGATGCCGTCCCCGCCGGCGACGAGCAGGTCCCACAGGTCGTCCGGTGAGGCGACGCCGCCGGGGTAGCGGCAGCTCATGCCGACGATGGCGATCGGCTCGTCGACCGGCGCGACGGTCTTGGCGGCGATCTCGACGGCGGCGCCGCCGGCCAGCTCGCCGACGACGAACCGGGCGAGGACCTCCGGCGACGGGTAGTCGAAGACCAGGGTGGCGGGCAGCCGCAGCCCGGCCACCTCGGCGAGCCGGTTGCGCAGTTCGACGGCGGTCAGCGAGTCGAAACCGAGGTCGGCGAACGACGCCCGGGCGCCGACGTCGGCCGCCGAGCCGAAGCCGAGCACCCCGGCCACCTCGGTGCGGACGGCGGCGAGCACGGTGTCGAAGTCGGCGGCCAGGCCGGCGGTGCCGGTGGCCGCGGACGCGGTACGGCGGCGGGCGCGGACCAGGCCGCGCAGCACCGGGGGCAGCCCGGTCCCGGGCAGGCGGGCCGGGTCGACCCGCATCGGAACCAGGACGGACGCCCCGGAGGCGAGGGCGCCGTCGAACAGCGCCAGCCCCTCCTGCTCGGTGAGCGGGACGATGCCGGAGCGGGAGATGCGGGCCGAGTCCGGCGCGGCGAGCGCGCCGGCCATGCCCTCGGACGCCCACGGTCCCCAGGCCAGGGAGTGGCCGGGCAGGCCGGCCGCGCGGCGGCGGGCGGCGAGGTCGTCCAGGTACGCGTTGGCCGCGGCGTAGTTGGCCTGGCCGGGCGAGCCCAGGACGCCGGCGGCCGAGGAGAACAGCACGAACGCGGTCAGCTCACGGTCACGGGTCAGCTCGTCCAGGTGCGTCGCCGCGTCCACCTTCGGACGCAGCACGCCCGCCAGCCGCTCGGCCGTCAGACTGCCCAGAACACCGTCGTCGACGACACCCGCGGTGTGCACGACCGCGGTGATCGGATACTCCGCCAGCAGCGCCGCCACCGACGCACGATCCGCGACATCACACGCCACGACCTCGGCACCCAACTCATCCCGCAGCTCGACCGCACCCGGCGCGTCGAGGCCACGCCGACTGGTCAGCACCAGACGCCCGACACCGTGCACGGCAACCAGATGCCGGGCCACCAGCGCACCCAGCGCACCGGTCCCGCCGGTCACCAGCACCACCGAGTCGGCGGTGAACGCGGTGCCGGTGGCGTCGGCCGGGGCCGCGCGGACCAGGCGTGGCGTCGCCAGGTCGCCGTCGCGCAGCGCCAACTGCTCGTCGGCGCCGGTGGCGGCCGCGGACAGGTGGGCGGCGGTCAGGTCGGCCGGGTCGGCGTCCAGCAGGACGAACCGGCCGGGCGACTCGGACTGGGCCGAGCGGATCAGGCCCTGCGCGGTGGGCTGCCGGGTGACGACGACCAGGCGGGCGCCGTCGAAGCGGTCGGCGAGCCACTCCCGGGCGACGGTGAGCGCCCGCTCGGCGTTGGCGTGTGCCGCGGTCACCGGGTCGGCGGCGGGCTCGTCGATGGTCAGGAAGACCGCCGGGGGTACGGGATCCGGCAGCGCGCCGAGGCCGGGCACGGTCGCCAGCCCGGCCACCGGGGTGCCGACGGCGAGCCAGGGGCCCGGCTCGGCCTGCGGCGCGGTCACGGGGTTCCAGGCGACGGTGAACAGCGCGTCGGCCACGGCCGGTGTCCGGGGGACGTCGGCCGCGAACGGGCGCAGGGCGAGGGCGTCGACGGTGAGCACGGGCGCGCCGGCGGCGTCGTAGGCGAGCAGCCCGATCGCACCGTTGCCGGCTCCCGTCAGCCGCACCCGGAGGTGGGTCGCTCCGGTGGCGTGCAGGGTGACGCCGTTCCAGGCGAACGGCAGGCGGGCCGTCCCGTCGTCGGGGAGCAGGCCGCTCAGGCCGATCGCGTGCAGGGCGGCGTCGAGCAGGGCGGGGTGCAGGCCGTAGCCGTCCGGCCTGGTCTCGCCGGGGAGGGTGATCTCGGCGTACACGTCGTCGCCGGACCGCCAGGCCGCGGTCAGGCCCTGGAACGCGGGGCCGTAGTCGAGGCCGGCCGCGAGCAGGCCGTCGTGCAGCCCGTCGAGGGTGACCGGCTCGGCGCCGGCCGGGGGCCAGGTGCCGTCCAGCGGGGCAAGGGCCGGCGTTCGGTCGGCGAGGCTGCCGGTGGCGTGGCGGTGCCAGGAGTCACCGGCCTGCGAGTGGATCTCGACGGTGCGCCGGCCGCGGTCGGCCGGGCCGAGCACGACCCGCAGCACGGCCGGGCCGTCGGCCATCAGCGGGGCCTGGAGGGTGAGCTCCTCGAGGTGGCCGCAGCCGACCTCGTCGCCGGCCCGGATCGCCAGTTCGACGAAGCCGGTGCCGGGGAACAGCACGGTGTCGTGGACCCGGTGGTCGCCGAGCCAGGTCAGCGCGGACGGGTCGATCCGGCCGGTGAGGGCGAGGCTGCCGCCGGGCAGGCTGACGGCGGCGCCGAGCATCGGGTGGCGGGCCGGCCGCTGGCCCAGGACGGTGGCGTCGCCGCCGAATCCGGTGCCGGTCAGCCAGTAGTGGTCGTGCTGGAACGGGTACGTGGGCAGGTCGATCGTGCGCGCGTTGCGGCCCGCGTAAAGCGCCGACCAGTCCAGGTCGACAC
>NZ_JBEZXZ010000079.1:0-36281 GCF_040638275.1 Actinoplanes sp. NPDC026623
GCCGGCGTTCGCCGGCTGCTCGTCCTTGACCCGGAAACCTCAGCCCGCGTCGGGCGGCGCCGGCACCGCGTGCCGCTCGAAGCGGGGTTCCGCCGTCGAGGCCTTCGCCCGCAGCGCGGCGGCGGGCACCTGCCGCGAGTAGACACGGGTCGCGTCGTTGGCGTTGCGGTAAACGATCATCCACGACTGGCCCGAACCGTTGGTGAACGGCACGACCGTCGGATCGGTCGCGGCCGGGTCCGCCGTGTCGGCGTTCACCGGCGCCCAGTCGCCCCAGCTTCCGGTGCCCTGGCCGGTCTCGAACACCCGGTGCACCTCGCTGTCGGTTCCCCGGGCCACCACCGCGACCCGGCCCAGGACCGGATCGAGGATCGCCGCGGGGGCGCCGACCGCGGCGAAGTCGCCGACGGTGTCCCACGCGGCCGGCCAGCCGCCGCCGGTCTCCTGCAGCTTGGTCTGCACGGTACCGTCGCCGGCCCGGACGACGACCCGCATCCGGTAGCCCGGGTAGACCACCACGGACGGCGAATCGGCGATGCCGGCACCGCCCAGCGACGTCCAGGCCGACAGCGAGCCGTCGACGGCGTACAGCGCGGTGCGCAGCGCGCCCGCGGTGTCGCGGGCGAACAACTGCACCCCCTGCTGCACCGGCGCCGCGACGACCGCGCCGACCAGGTCCTGGTCACCCAGGCTGCGCCAGTACGAGGTGGAGGTGACCGGGCGGTAGTGCCACAGCTTGCCCTCGTCGTCGACGGCGAAGATCACCGTGGTGCCGTTGGCGAGGGTCACCTGCGTCGGCGTCGAGGCCATCGAGCCGCCGAGGTCGGACCAGTCGCCCCAGGCGGCGCTGCCGGCGCTGGTCTGCCCGATCGCCCAGAAGTCGCTGTCCTCGTTCTGCGCGGTCACCTGAACCCGGCCGTCGGAGAGCTGGCTCATGCCCGGCCGCCCGGTGAACGCGTTGTTTCCGGCCGCCGTGGTCCACTGGACCGAGCCGAAGTCGTCCACGCTGGTCTGATGCCCGAGCCGCGCCCGCCCGATGTTGTCCACGTACGCATATTCGAGCGTGCCAAGCTGGCTGGCGGCCGGGGTCGGCTGCAGGACCGTGGTGGGCGAGAACGCCACCGGCGCCAGGCTCGGCAGCGGGTCCGAGAACCACCCCTGCAGGTCGACGATCAACCGCACGGTGCCGGTGGAGACGCTCTTGACCCTGATCTTCCCGTCGGTGCCCGGCTTGAGGATGGCCATGCCGCCGCGCTGCTTGTCGGCCGGCCACACCGTCACCGAACTGTTCGGCTCGGCGCTGTTCAGCGGCCACGCCTTGAAATAGCCGCCCTCGGTGGGGCTGGCCGCGGTGAAGTTCAGCGCCGCGCCGGCGATGTTCTTGATCGGCAGGCCGTTCGTGCCGCCGACCGCTACGTCGACGGTGCCGTTCGCCGGCAGCGGCGTGTCGATCAGACGCCGCAGGACCGGCCGCAGCCCGGCGCCCTGCGTGTTGCTGGCCGTGAAGTACCCCTGCAGCCGGATCAGCATCGAGATGGCGGCCGTGCTGTTGTTGACGATGTTCACCCGCCCGTCCGCGGCGAGCCGGATCGACGCCCCCGAGGAGGTCGTCCCGGTGCCGAACTCCAGGCTGCTGCTCTGCCCGCTGCCTCCGGTGGGCGTGGTGCCCACCCAGCCGGCGGCGGTGGCGCCGGCGACCTGGAGGTCGACGAAGACGGCCGGCGACCCGGCCGGAACGATGCCGCCGAGCAGCGACGCCGTGCGGCTTCCGCCCGCCGGGATGGTGCCGACCGGCACGCCGATCCCGCTGCCGGTGCTCACCACGGTCGGGTTCGAGGGCACCGGCACGAAGCCGCCCGACCCGCTCGGGCCCGTGACGGTGGTGAAGTAGCCCAGCACGTCGACCAGGACGTTGACGTTGCCCGCGTTGTTGTACATGGAGATCTTGCCGTTGGCGCCCACCTCGACGATCGCCGAGTTGGAGATCTGCTCGTTGGGGGTGACATTGATGGTGCCGACACCCGGACGCGTCGCCACGTCTCCCGGCCAGAGGGTGAGGAACGTGATGGCGGTCGGCGCCTTGGTGGTGATGTCCACCTGGACCGCGCGCACCCCCGTGGCCGGAACGGCGCCGACACCCAGCACCTGGAAGGTGGTGGTACTGGCCGGGCCGCGCACGCCCTTCGTGGTGCCCACGCCGTTGGCCGTGTCCACCACCCGCACTCCACCGCCGAGCGGCACGTAGTCCCCGCCCTGCCCGGCCGCGTCCGCCAGCGCGGGCTGCGCCGCCGGCAGCGCCACCGCGGCACCAACCGCCAGGAGCAGCGCCGTCAACGCCCGACGGCCCCTCCACCAGGCCCGATGACCTTCCATATCTTCCCCCGTGTCTCGATTCCTCCGCACCAAAGATGGCGCATAAGTAATGGATTTGAATTCCATATGACTGGCGATCAGTAACATGTGGCCATGCACGGTGCTCGCCACCTCAACTTCGTCGATCCGGTCACGGTGAGTCCTCAGTCGGCAGGGCGAGCCTTTCCGCTGAAATCCCCCGTATGAGATGCTCCAGCGCCACGTCACCAATACCCAGCTTTAGCGCCCAAGCTGCGAGAAGGTAGATGACACCCGCTTCATCTATTGCCAGGAAAAATTCCCCTTGCCCCACTTCTCCCAGTGGGAAGAAGTTTCGATCAAACCTTTCAGAAAGCTCAGCAAATCTATCCTCCTCGCCGACAGCCAGCTCCGGATCAAACCGAAACGGCTCCCGAGCGCAGGTGATTCCAGGGCCACTGATGTCCACTTGGATGCCGCCGAACTCTCCGAGAAATTCCTCCGCAGCGCCATGCCAGGTGAAATCCGACAGCATCATCTTCCACTGTGCTAGGTCAACCCTACGATCAGGGCGCCAGCCAGCCTGCCGAAGAACGCCCTCCACGTCCGGAGTAAATCGTGACATATCTAGCCCGTCTTAAAGTCAATGTGGAAGTGATCAACGAGCACGGCGCAGCTTTTGCACGGCCCAATGGTTTTTTGGAAATTCGCGTTCGTTCTGGCGCGCCCCAGAACGGCCGCAGCACTGGCCCCAGTCGGGTCACGCCCCTCATTCAATGCGTCCGTCAGGCACGCCACCAAGCCACATCCGCCGTGATTATTCCCACGCTCCAATTCCGGGATGTCATCAAGGAGGCCCTGAATGGTCGGATGTATCGGCCGATCGCCTGCCCCTCCATCGCTGGCGCGCACGATGGGAGCATCATCACCAATCTGCAAAGCTTCAATCACGTTCGGGCGCTGAGAACCCGGAAGGTCCGCAACAGCATCCGCTTCCTTGCGAACCGCGTCTACGACGCCACAGTTGTGAACAAGGATGGGGCTGACGCCCGCAAAGACATAGTAGGTGTGCAGGCCCTCGACCGTGAGGTTGTAGACGGTCGCTTCCGCAGTCCAGGGGCGGGGGATGCCTCGGACCGTCGCCGGGCGGTGATCGGCGGTCTCGAAGCGGTAGCCCGAACGTAGATCCTTGGCGTTGACCCACGCCTTCAGATTGGCGACCCAGAACGGGTGTTCGTCGGTGGCAACGATCTTGTCCCGGCCCCCGCGGGTGTCCACCTTGATCTCGACCAGGTGCTTCTGGCCGGTACCGACGATGACGTCGGTGACCCGCTTGACCCTGGTGCGGCCGGTGGTCGGGTTGGTGGCCACGACCCGGTCGCCGACGCGGACCAGGCTGATCGCCTTGCGGGTGCCGTCGGCCATCAGCACGCCGGTGGTTCCGGCGAAGCTGTTACGGCAGCCCGCACCGCCGCGGGCGAAGCCGCCGGCAACCGCGCCGATGCCGGCACTCATCGCGACACCGCCGAGGTCCACGTGGCCGGTGGTGGCGAACTGGAACGCGGCGTCGCTGACCCCGCCGGCCACGCCGCCGGAGAGCATGCGGCCGCCGATCGAGCCGGCCGCGCTGCCCAGCCTGCCGACCATGGCTCCGGCCACCCTGCCGCCGATGGCTCCGGCGCCGGCGCCGAGCAGGCCCTGCGCCCCGCCGATCGCGGCGGACTTGAAGGCGTCGCCGAAGCTGTGGATGTTGCCCTGGCCGGCGTCCTTGGCCAGGTTGATCAGGGCCGCGGCGCCCACCATGCAGGCCACCGCGCCGGCGCCGGCGGTGGCCGCGGTGCAGGCCAGGCCGGCCGCGATGCCGCCGACGATCGCCAGCCCCTCGATGATGGCGTCCGAGTGCTCCTGCACGAACTGGCCGACCGCCGCGGCGGCGTTGGAGACGCTCTCCACCAGCGGCCCGACCTGCTCGACCGCCTTGTTGTAGAGGGTAGAGACGAACTTGTCCGGATCGGTCACCGCGGTGACGGTCATCGCCACCAGCGCCGGCGCTAGTTTGGCCGCACTCTCGATGACCTTTCCGACGCCCTTGATCAGTGGTTTGGCGGCGGCCACCAGGGCTGGGATCGGGGTGTACTTGATCGCGTTCTTGACGGCGCTCTTCGCCGCTGCGGTGACAGCGTGGCGTGCCGCTTCCAGGTGTCTCGCGGCCGATCTGGCCTGTTGTTTGGCCCAGTCCTTGAAGTTTCCGGACCGGATCGCGTTGACGCCCTCCGAGATCTTGTTGACCACCCGGTCCAGGCCGGTCTTGTGATAGACCCAGCTCGCGGCGTGCCCGAGCGGGCTGTTCTTGAAGGCCGACCAGGCGCTGGAGATCCCGCTGCGGGCGGCGCTGTAGGTGTAGTTCCAGGCCGTCGAGACGACGCTCGTCGTGGCGTTCCACGCCGAGGAGACGTGGCTCTTGATGGACTTCCAGGAGGGCCAGTGCCCGTCCGGGTCGGAGTAGTCGAGCGGTGCGCCGGCGCCGTAGGTGTATCGGTTGGCCAGGATCGAGTCGCCGGTGGAGTAGTTGGCGCTATCCCGCGAGTCGAAGGCCCCGGTGCCGGGCTCGTACCAGCGGGCGCCCATGTCGACCTTGCCGGTGCCCGGGTCGGTCCAGTCGCCCTGGAAGCCGAGGTTGCCGGTGTCGCCGTCGTTCGCGATGACCTTGCCGAACGGGTCGTAGGCGGTGGAGGACGCCGGCTTGGTCGGGTCGGTCTGCGTCGGGTCGAGCACCGCGATCACGTCGCCGTGCACGTCCGCGATGGTCAGCCGGGCCTGCTGGCCCTGGCCGACGGCGAGCACCTCCCCGCCCGGGCCGCGCGCGAAGGTCTCCGTGCCGTCCGAGACGGGGTCGTCGGAGCCGCCGTAGGTGAACCGCGCGCCGTTGCGGGTCGCGACCCGGTCAGCACCGTCGTAGGTGTAGTTCTGGCCGGCGGCACCGACCATCCGGTCGAAGGCGTCGAAGCTGAACTGCTCGGCGAACCCGGAACTGGTGCGCGACTTCAGCGTGCCGCGCGCGGTGTACGCGTACGTGTAGTCGCCGTCGGAGAGCAGCCGGTTGCGCTCGTCGAAGGTGGCCGTCTTCGGCCCGGCCCGTACCCGGTTGCCGGAGTCGTCCCACTCGTACGCGACGGTGCCGGTGCCGCTGGTCCACGAGGTCAGCCGGCCGGCCTTGTCGTAGCCGTAGCTGTTCTGCCCGGCGCCCGCCGTACCCGTGGTGTTCTTGCTGGTGACGTGCCCGTTGAGGTCGAAGCCGTAGGCGACCGAGGAGATCGTCTGTCCGGCCGGGTTCCGAATGGTGTCGGAGGAGATCCGGCCGTAGTCGTCATAGCCGAAGGTGCGCGCCGCCGTGGCGCCGTATCCGATCGTGGAGATCATCCCGGCCGCGTCGTAGCCGAACTTCTGGGTGACGCCGGTGATCGCGTCCTTGACCGTGTCCAGCCGGCCCTTGTCGTAGGCGAAGGTGGCGGTGCCGGCCAGGTCGGTGCGGCTGGTCATGCTGCCGTCGGGGTCGTAGGCGAAGCTGGCGTTGCCGGACGGCCCGGTGGCGCTGAGCACGCCGCCACGGTCGTTGTAGCGGTAGGTGTCGTTGCCGCCGGGTGCGCTGACCGAGGTGAGCCGCCCGGCCGGGTCGTAGCCGAGGGTGCGGTCGACCGTTGCGGACTCCGCGCCCGTCCCGGTCTCCTTGATCAGCTGGCCAGCCGCGTCGTACTCGCGGGTGCGGCCGACGCCGCCGGGCGCGGTCGCCTGTGCCGGCTCGCCGACCGCGTTGTACGCCACGGACCAGGTACGGTCGCCGAGCGCCGGGTGTGCCGTGGTGGCCGGCTCGACGACCGACTCCGGCAGGCCCAGAACGTTGACGGTGTACACCGTGGAGTTGCCGCGCCCGTCGGTGTAGCGGGTCCGGTTGCCGGCCGCGTCGTAACCCCACGACGTGGTGATCGACTTGGTGTCGGTGACCGGCTCCACCTGTCGGGTCAGCTGGTTCGCCGCGTCGTAGGTGTAGGTCGTGCTGACCTGGTAGGGATCGGTCGAGCGGACCATGTTGCCGGCCGGGTCGTACCCGTAGGTCTGCGTGCGCAGGGTGTCGCCGGCCGCGTTCAGGTTGGAGTCGGCCGTCCGGTTGCCGAACAGGTCGAAGCCGACCCTGGTGGTGCGGCCCTTGCCGTCGGTGACCCGGATCTGCCGGCCGGCGTAGTCGTAGCCGAACTGGGTGACCACGCCGTGTGCGGACGTGGTCTTGGTGACCTGGCCCTGATTGTCGAACGTGTTGACGCTGGTGGCACCGCCCGGGCTCTGGGTGGACACCACGTTGCCGGCGTCGTCGTAGGTGATCCGGGTGGTGAAGTTGTCCGTGACCGGGTAGCGCTCGACCTTAGTCGAGGTGACCGCCCGGTCCAGGTCGTCGTAGGTGCTCTCGGTGCGCGCGCCGGTCGGCCCGACCACCGACAGGGTCTCGCCGGTGCGGGTGTAGGTGAACCGGGAGACCGCCCGGTCGTCGTTGGTCCGGCCGGGCTCGTCCCGGACCGTCAGGCGGTTCAGCTGGTCGTAGCCGAACCGGGTGACCGAGCCGTCCGGGTCGATCGTCTCGGTGACGTTGCCCGCGGCGTCGTAGCTGTTGCGGGTCACCGGGGTGACCGCCTCGGCGGCGCCCGGCGGCGTGTAGGTCGGCGCCACGGTGCGCACCACCCGGCCCGCCTTGTCGTACTCGGCGCGGGAAACGTTGCCGAGTTCGTCGGCCGTGGACACCTGCTCGCCGAAGGTGTTGAAGCCCGTCTTGCCGGCCGGTCGGGCGGTGGTCGGCGCCTGACCGTTGCTCTCGGTCGCCACCGGCGCGCCGGTGACCACCGTCGGGCGGCCGAGTTCGTCGTTGACGATGGTGGTCGTGTACGCGGCCGGGTCCGCGCCGGAGACATTGCCCCGCGGGTCGGTCGTCGAGGTCTGCAGGCCCCGCTTGTCGTACGTATTGGTGGTGACCTGCGTGTTGGTGCCGTCGTAGACCGTCTGGCGGATCATGTTGCCGCCGTCGTCGTACCCGTAGTCGACGCGCTCCGAGACCGCCGCCACCGACCACGGGACGTTGGACGGGTTGCCGGAGCGGGTGGTCTTGGTGACGTTGCCGTTGCCGTCGTAGACGAACGTGGTGACCCGCTGGGTGGTGCCCGGGTTGGCCGTGACGGTGACGACCTTGCCCGCCTTGTCGACCTGGTTCTGCACGACTTGGCGGCCGTTGCCGGTGGTCTTCTTGATCGGGTTTCCGGCCCCGTCGTACTCGGTCTCCTCGGTGACGTAGTCCCGGGTGGAGCCGTTCGGATCGTGGAAGTTCTTCAGCACCACCCGCTGCAGCAGGTCGTCCGCGTAGTACTGGTATTCCAGGCGGCGGCCCATCGAGTCGGTGTCGCTGGCCATCCGGCCCGCGTAGTCGTAGGAGTAGGAGTGCAGCACGAGGTAGTCGCCGGTGCCGGTGGCCGGCGCGCCCGCCGGGTCGCTGTGCCAGTCCCGCAGCCGGATCTCGGCGATCTTGTTCTGCGCCGTGTACGCGTAGTCGTAGCGGTTGCCGTTGGCCTCCTGCATGGAGGTCTTGTTGCCGAACCGGTCGTAGCCGGTGACGGTCTCGTTGCCCTCCGCGTCGATCTGTCGCACCGGCCGCCGGTACTCGTCGTACTCGGTGGTGAGGGTGCGGGCCGCGTCGCCGCCGAGCAGGTCGGAGACGGTGGTGGTGAGCACATCGCCGTCGTCGTCGTAGGTGTTGACCGTCTTCGCCTGGTGGCGCACGTTACTGACCGCGTCGGTGGTCGCCGGGGCGGTGACGGTCGTCGTGCGGCCCTGCGCGTCGTAGGTGTAGCTGGTGGTGAGGCCGGCGGGGAAGGCGTCCGAGGTCTGCTTCTCCGACGTCTTGCGGCCCAGCGTGTCGTAGGCGAACTCGGTGATCAGGCCCATCGGGTCGGTCACCTTCGCCAGGTCACCGTTCTGGAAGTACGCGAAACGAGTGATCTTGCCCCGGGCGTCGGTGGTCGTGTACAGCAGCCCGGACGGCGGGTTGCCGCCGCCGACCGCCGCCTCGGCGCCGTTGGTGTAGGTGTGCGAGACCACGCTGCCGTCCGGGTTGGACTGCTTCGCCAGCTGGCCGGTGTAGTGGTAGGAGTAGGTGGTCAGGTAGTTGCCGTCGGTCGCGGAGGAGGACCGGCCGTCGCGGGTCTCGGTGGCCAGGTCGTTACGCGGGTCGTACGGGTCGGTGATGGTTGTCGGGTAGGTCGAGTACGACGTGTAGCAGACCGTCTGGGTACGGCAGGTCTTACGGGACGTGACGTTGCCGCGCTTGTCGTAGGTCATCTCGACGCTGTCACCGTTTTCGTTGGTGACCTTGTTCTGGTAGCCCTCCGCGTTGTAGCTGAAGGTGCGGATCGCCATGCCGTCCAGCGCGTGCCGGACGAAGACCGGTCCGCCGGAGTCGTCCGGGATGGTGGTACAGAACGCCGGGTCCTGCGGATCGGGCTGGGAGCAGGTCTGGGTCGGCGGCGGGGTCGTCGGTGGCGTGCTGGGCCGCGGCAGGTCCTCCGGGCGGACCTCCAGGCCGAGCGGGGTGCCGGAGCGGAGCATCCGGCCGGCCAGCGCGTCGTACTCGTACAGGTAGGGCCGGTCCGCCGGGTCGTTGACCTGGATGCTGCGGCGCAGGTCGGTGTCGCCGCCGTACACCGCCGGGCGGCCCACCTTCCAGGTGCCGCCGTTTCCGTCGGTGTATTCCTTGACCCGATCGGTGTCGGTGTCGTAGACGGTCTCCGACGCGACCCGGCCGCTGGGCAGCACCACCCTGCTCAGTTGCTGCGCCGCCGGGCTGGCCATCCGCCAATGTGCCGCGGCGGTGGCCTTTCCGAGCGGATGCGAGTAGATGGCGACCTCGTCGATGACGCCGGCGAAGTAGCGCTGCGCCGTGCTGCCCCAGCCCGACCAGGACGCGGGCGTCGTCGCCGACGCGGCGCCGATCTGGTTGGCCGTCAGCAGGGTGGCGTCGACGGTCACCCCGGTCCGCTCGCCGGCCTTCTCGCCGTCGAGGTAGAGGGTCTGTGTGGTGCCCATCAGCGACAGCACCGCGTGGTGCCAGACGTTGTTGTTGACGACCCCGGCCGAGGTGATCGGGTCGATCGCGCCGACCGCGAACTGCCCGCGCAGCCTGCCGTCGGTGCCGGTGTACAGGATCGGAACGCCGGTGCCCGCCGCGGTGCCGACGGCCTTGTCCTGATAGCCAACGAGCGGGCCGCCGGTCTGGGTCAGGCCGATCTTGAACCACACCTCGACCGCGGCGTCCCGGCTCTTCTTGAGCGTGCCGCTGGGCAGCTCCACATAGGAGTTGGAGCCGTTGAACGAGGCCGCGCCGTTGGTGGTGCCGGCGAGTGCGCCCGGCGCGCCGAGGGTCACGTTGCGGTAGGTGCCGGCGTCCTTGCCGAGATTGATCGCCACGTCGCTGGCCGCGCCAACGCCGCTGACCGCGCCGGTCGACGCCGACGTGTCGTCGAAGCGCCAGTAGGACTCGGGCCTGGCGTCCTGCACCCCGGTGCGGTAGTGCGAGCCCGCGGTGTATTCGTAGCGGGTGCACTTCGACTCCGGCGAGCACACACTGGTGAGCAGGTCGCCGGTGTAGGTATAGCTCCAGATCAGCGCGGTGCCGCCGACCGCGTCGGTGGTCACCGAGGTGACGTGGTTGCCCGTCCAGCCGAAGCGCAGCGCACGGCCGGCGGTGTTGGTCAGGCTGTTGGCGACCTGGATCTTGGCCAGCCTGCCGTTGCTGGTGTCGTAGGTCAGGTTCAGCGAGTGCGACGAGTTGTCGGTCAGCTTGGTCAGCTTGCCGGTCAGCGAGAAGGTGAAGGTCGTGCCGTTCTTGTCGAGCAGCTTCCAGGAGGTGCTGTCGACGGTCAGCGAGGCGGTGCGGCCCGCGGGCGGCGCATAGGTGCCGTCGGGGTTCTTGCCGAAGCGGACCGCCTGCCCGTCCGGATAGTTCACCACCACGTTGCCCGAGCCGTCGTCGTCAGGCACCACCTTCATGTCGTACCGCGAGGACCAGCCCGCGCCGAAGGCGCCGTCCAGCCTCGGGTCGAGGCTGTTGTAGGTGCGGGCCACGCTCAGGTCGGGGCCGGCCGTGGCGACGACCGCGTCCAGCGCCGCCGTGCTCATGTTGCCGACCTGGGCGTCGAACTCCCGGCCCTTGTCCGCGTACGGCGCGCCGGCGATCTTGGAGATCACGTCCGGCTGCGGCACCGCCGCGACGATCGTCGAGTACACCGACGGCGTCTCGTTGTTGGCGTCCTTGACCGTGGCGCGCCACTGGTAGCTCTTGCCCCACAGCATCCGCCCGGCGGGCACGCTCCACGCCTGTTTGCCCTGGTAGCCCGAGTTGGTGCAGGAGACCGGCGCGCCGGCGTCGTTGACGTCGCACACCTCGAACTTGAACTGCAGCGACGACCCGGGCGGCGCGTCCGTGTCCACCGCGCGTGCCCACAGCAGCGGGGTCAGCGTCGGCGCCTGGTAGCCGTTCGGCGGGTAGAGCTCCGCCACCACCGGTGGGATGTCGATGACGTGCAGCACGATCCGGCCGGGCGGCACCTGGAAGTCGGTGAAGACCGCGCCGCCGGTGCGCACCATCGTGAAGTCGAGGAAGTACACGCCGGGCGGCAGCGCCTTGATGGTCGCGTCGAGCGTGACCTTGCCGCCGCGGGCGACGTTGCCGGCCAGGTTCGCGGCCCGCTGTTGCAGGACCGACTTGCCGGTGGTCGCGTTGTAGGCGCGGTAGGCCAGGTAGTAGGTGCTCGGGGTCCACGCGTCGGCGCCCAGGTTGGTGACGGTGATCTTCACCTTGCCGTCCTGGACCTGGGTCACGGTCGGGTTCGGCACCGGGTTCGGGATCTCGTACTTGGCGTTGTAGGGGCTGTGCGTCACGTAGAGCGTCGGCTTGTTCGCCGTTCCGGTGCCGGCGAACTTCTTCCACGCGCCGGAATCGGAGGTCGAGGCGCGCAGCGACAGCCCGTAGTTCGGCTGGCCGCTCGCCCAGCGCTGCACCAGATTGCGGCCCGCGACGCCCAGGTCGAGGAACTCCGCGGCTGCCGGGCAGGCCGACGAACTCGATCCGGTGGGTATGTAGCCGTGCGCGAAGGACTGCGTCGCCAGGGCGCCGCCGACGGCGGGGCCGGGGTAGGAGTAGTCGCCCGTCGCCGACCAGGACGCGGTCACCGGGTGCACGCTGACCGGCTTGGACCGGCAGGACGCCGCGTCAAAGTTGATCACGCTGAGCCCGGTGCCGAGGATCGTGTGGTTGGCGAGGCGGGACGCCACCGAGTCGAACCTCAGATACGCGGCGGCGTTGGCGTCCTGATAGCGGCCGACCACCAGTTCGTCCGTGCCGCGGGTGCTGGAGCCGCCGCGCACGTACATGCTGTCGTCGGCGGCGCCGGGATCGACAGGCGGGCCCACGCTCGGGTCGGCCAGCACCGGGAACACCCGTTCCGGGGCCGAAAGCCAGTCCTTGTCGACGGTGACCCGCAGGACCGAGCCGCCGTCGACGAGCGCGTAGCCGACCGCGTCGGAGCGGGCGGGCTCGGCCGCCGAGTCCTGCATACTGCCGGCCGGCAGCACCGCGCGCACCGCGCCGGTGGCGTCGACCAGGTCAACCTGGCGGCCGGAGAGCCGCGCGGACAGCCCGGTCAGCCGCAGCGGGAAGTCGAAGACGTTCCGTGCCTGCGCCGAGCGCAGCACGAGGGTCTCCTTGTCGCCGCCGGGCCGCGCCTGCAGCCGCAGGTCGACGCCGGGCAGGACCTCGGGGTAGGTGACCGTGTCGCCGCTGTGCTCGCCCGCCGTGGCGGTTGCGCCGGCGAGGGAGTAGCCGAAGACGTGGTCGGCGTCGAGCGACAGCCGCACCAACTCGGCCGAGTCGGCCCGGCCGGCCAGCCGCAGGTCGACCGAGTCGGCGCTGTTGCGCCAGCCGGCGCCGTCCGGCGTCAGCGTCGTGTCGATCGGCGCCCAGCTGCCGTCCGGGCGGCGGAAGTTCAGCGGATCCGCCGAGAACTCTGTGGTCTGCGTGCCGTCGGCGTTGTCGTAGACCCGCTCGGTCGCGTTGCGCGGCGGCACCGGCCGGCTGGTCGACCGGTCGAAGCCGGCGGCCTTGCGCTCCGGCGCCTTGGCGACGGTCGCCTTGTTGGGCACCGGCCGCGGCGTCGCGTTCAGCCGGTGCAGCGGGAATCGGCCGCGCTCGGTGCCCGGGATGGTGCGGTTGTCCGACCGGCCCGTCAGGTGGGTCTCGCCGGCGGCGGATCCCCAGCGCTGTCCCGGCTTGGCCATCGCGTGATGCGGGCGGCCGGCGTCGCGCCGATCGGCGGACGCCGGGATCGCGGTGCTGCCCGACCCGCCCAGGCTGATGGCGAGGATCATCGCGGCGACGGCCGCGACGGCGCTGCGGGCGGAATGCCGCCACCAGGTCGAGCGGCGCGGCCGATACCACGGCGGGCGGGCGCCGTGTGCGCGGTGCCGCACGAAAGGCGCACGCAACGCGTGCCAGATTAGCAGAATCCATGATCGCGCAGACCCGGCCCGCTTGAGCAGGTTGGACATGCGCCATTGACCGACATCCATGTGTCCGCCCCCGCGTAGACAATGTCGACTCTCGTCGCAGACACCCTGGCAGGCGCCGCCCGCTCCGTCAAGGAATGACTGTGGTCAATTTCTGGTAACCGGCGATGCTCAATAATGTCGATCTATCGAGTTTTCCCGTCGGACGGTCTAACGTGCTTGGTGCTTGCCAGCGAAACGGGGAGGTCTGGCATGTCACGGGGGTTCCACGCGACTTCGCCCTGCTCACGGCGCATGCCTGCGCGCGTGTGCCGGAGCTCGGCCGCATCCCGGGTTGAGCGCGCGGCCGGCATCCGCCTTCGCCGCGTACCCGCTCCCCACTCCGGCCGGACAACCGGCGTTCGTGTCGCGAACGGCGAAAGGAAAACAAAAGATGAACTCGCACGTGACCCGGTGGCGGCGTGCCGCCGCCGGGCTGGTGACGGCCGCGATGGCGGCACCCCTCATCCTGGTCGGCGGCCAGCCCGCGCAGGCGGCCGACACGTTCCAGTGCACCGGTGCGGCGTCGCTGGTGGCCGCCGACACCAGCGGCGTGCTGTGGCGCATCCCGCTCAACTCACCGGGGACCTCGACCACCAAGCTGGGCACCAAGGTCTCGTTCGGCTCCGGCTGGAACAACTACGGCCGGGTGCTGGGCGGGCCGAACGGCCGGGTCTACGCCATCAACTCCACCGGCCTGTGGCGCTACCGGTGGAACGGGTCCACGTGGGACACCGTGGACGGCAAGCAGAACCTGCAGCTGCACACCGGATTCACCCAGTACGCGACGGCCGCCTACCGCAACAAGATCACCGTCGACGAGATCGGTGACTTCTACCTGATCGACGCCAACGGCAGGCTCCGCTGGTACCGCTACGACGAGAACACCCGGACCTGGCCGGTCTTCGGACGCCTGCTGGACAGCGGGTGGGACCGGTACGACCTGATCGTCGCCGGCGGACCCGGCGTGCTGTACGCGAGAACACCGGCCGGCAAGCTCTACCGGTACCGCTACGAGGCCACCAGCCAGCGCTGGATTCAGCGCGACAGACTGGTCGGCACGGGCTGGCAGAACTTCCCCAAGGGCGTCGTCTCGGTGGGCGGCGACACGCTGCTCGGCATCCAGGCCGACGGCGATCTCATCAACTACCGCCACCGGGAGGACACCAGCACCTGGCCGGTGCAGGGTCCGGACATCGGCGACAAGTTTCAGCAGTACGCCAACGTGACGGCCTGGACCGACGCCTGCCGCCTGACCGACCGGCACATTCCGGCGCGGCCCGACCTCACGGTTCAGCAGTACGGCACGAGCACCGTCGTCCAGGGGCCCGCGACCGGAACCGCGATGGGAGCGATCGAGTACCTGCACACCGACAACATCGGCCGGCTTCGGCACGGGTACCAGCCCCTGCCGGACAACTTCAACTCGATCCAGTGGGCGACGATCCCCAGCGACCAGGCGTTCACCGGCAGGCCGGCCGTCGTGGCCAACGCGCAGGGTGTCCTGCGGGCGGCCGTGCACAACGCGAATTCCGACGTCTGGTCGTTCACCCGGGCCGCCGCGCCGAGCACGGCCTGGGATACCGGGCTGGCGCTGGGCGGCGCGATGCGGTCGTCGCCGGCCCTGGTCCGGCTCTCCGACGGCTCGCTGACCGCCTTCGCGCTCGACGCCGACGGCGCGCTGTGGGTCCGGCCGCAGGACGGCACGGCCGGCGATCTCCTGCCGTGGAACTCGCTCGGCGGCAGCGGGATGACCGGCGATCCCTACGCGCTGGCCACCTCCGACCGGTCGGTCCTGCTGGTGGTCAGCGACGCCAGCGGGACGCTGCAGACCGCGACGTACAAGGACGGGACGCTGTCGGCGTGGACCAGCCTGGGCGGCAGCGGCTTCAGCGGATCCCCTGCCGTCGTCACGGTGCCCGGACCGAGCCTGCGGATCTTCGCCCGCTCGGCGGAGGGGCTGATCGTGACGCAGCGGCAGAACTCCTCGGGCGCGTTCCCCGGAGTCTGGACGCCGGTCGGCTCCTTCGAGGCGGCCGGGTCACCGGCCGCGATCCTGGATCCGGTGCTCGGCCGGGTCGCCGTGGTGGCCCGGGGCACGGACAACGAGGTCTACCGGGTGTTCGAGACCACCCAGGGATCGGACACCTGGGGTGACTGGGCGCCGATCAATACGCAGGGGTCCGACCCGGCGGCCACCGACCCGACCGTTGCCCCGCTGACCAACTCGAGCGGGCAGAGCTGGGTGATCGTCTACCGGAACGTGAACGACGCGACCCGGGTCTACGATCGCGAGATTCCGGCGGCGTCCGGTGCCGCGCTGCGCCGGGCCACGCCGGAGTTCGCGCGGCACGCCCTGCCCGCCCCGCCCCGCGACTGAGATCCCGGCGAACGAATCGAGGGGTGCCTCCCGTGATGGGAGGTACCCCTCGAGGGTCTGTCAGCGACGGTGCCGGGCGGGTCGGAGCCACAATCCGGGTTGCCGCTCGCGGATGGCCGGGTCGCAGCCGGGGTCGGCGGGGAACCGTTCGGCGCCGTCGGCCCACCGGACCTGGATCATCCGGCGGCGCTGCGGCGGATCGACTCCGAGCGCCGCAGCCGGGCCGGGGTGAACGGGAGGCCGGTGCCCGCGCCCACCCGGCGGTCCGGGGTCTCCTCGTCGGCGTCCAGGCGCTTCGCCAGCGCCCGCAGCGCCCGGCCGGCCGGCGGGACCGCGATCCGGAAGCGGCCCTCCCGAGGCGTCCGCTTCGAGTCGCCGCCCCAGCCGAGCAGCCCGTCGCACTGCGCGATGATGTCCCGCACCACGATCAGCTGGTGCGGCGGGAAGCCGCCCCGGGCGCCGGGCGGGTACCAGCCCGGGCGGATGTCGAGCACGGTGCCGGTGGCATCGGTCGCGAGATCGCCCGGCCGCAGCGCGTCGATCTCGTACTGGAAGCGGCGGGCCGCGTACAGCAGGACCGTCGCCGGCGGGCCGGGCCGCAGGAGCACCGAGATGTCGGTGCCCTGCACCGCGAAGCTCCGCAGGTCGGTGGCGGCCGGGGCCGCCTGGGCCCGGGCCGGGACGCCGGACGCGGTGAGCAGGGCTCCCGCTCCCGCCGAAGCCAGCAGGGTACGTCGCCGCACTACGGCACCTCTCGTCGGTTCAGTCGGATCTGCTCGGCCTCGGCCAGCGCGGCCAGCCGGTCGGCGAAGCCGCGGCAGAGCTGCCTCAGCTGCTCGTCCACGGCGACCGGCGTGACGGCCAGGCCGCGCAACAGCAGGTCCCTGGCCGCGGTCAGCGCGGCGTCGCCGGTGGCGGTGAGCATGCTCTGCGCCGCCGTCGCCGCGGCGTTCGGGTCGGTGCCGAACCGGCCGCGGTAGAACCCGCTGAAGCGGGTGCCGCGGTCGGCCGCGCGCAGATGATCGACCAGACCAGCGCCCCCGCGTACCTGCTCGGCGGCGAGGTGGGCGTCCACGCCCGCGACCAGCCCGGCGAGGTCCAGCGCCCCGGGCGTGTCGCTCCTCGCCAGGTGCGCCGCGCAGTAGTCGCGGGCCGGCGTGGCCGGCTCGCCGAACCGCCAGCCGCCGTAGAACGCGATCCAGTCGCCGCCCCACCCCGCGAAGTCCCCGCGGCCTGGCACCGCCCGCGGCGGATCGCGCAGGGCGGCCAGGGCGGCCGCGCCGAACCGGCTCACGTCGACGTCCACCCCGGCGGCCGGGTCGTGGTAGGCGCGCACGCGGGCCAGGCCGGCGGCGTCCACCTGGGTCAGGAAGCCCGCGTCGGTGCCGCCGCCGAGCTGCCGGCTCTGCCAGTTGTCGTGGCGGCCGGCGCGCAGGTATTCCAGCACCAGCTCGGCCGGATCGCCGCTGCCGTAGGCGAGCGCCAGGTCGTGCAGCCGGTCGATCCAGTCGAGATAGCCGGCGAGGGTGCTCGCCGGGGAGCCGAACGCGGACTCGCCCGCGTCGGTGCCCGGGCGCAGCACGCATTTGTCGATTTCCAGGCCGCCGCCGCCCGCGCCGACATCGACGGTGGAGATCTGGTCGAACGCCCAGTTGGCGGGCAGCGGGTACGCCACGTTGCCGGTCCAGCCCGAGGTGATGCCGCTGACGAAGCTCCACTTCGTGAACGCCGAGGCGTTCAGGCGGCTGCAGACGTTGCGGGCACCGTACACGCCGTGTGCGTAGCGGCCGCCGAGCTGGCGCAGCCCCGCCTCGACGCCGAGGAAGTGCGGGATCACGCTCCGGGTCACGTCCGCGTCGGTGGCGTCGTAGTCGACGGCGAAGTAGATGACCGCCCCCGCGTCGATCCCGTGACCGAGCGCCGCGTCGTGTGCCGCGCGGGCGTCCGCGTACCCCTGGGCCCAGCTGAAGTAGCCCGCCGAGTCCGCGGCCGTCTGGAAGATCGGGAAGAGGCTCAGGCCGTTGGCGGTCAGGGTCGCCAGCTCGCCGGGCTTGATCTTCTTGTCCAGGCTGGAGCCCTCGACGTTTGTCAGGTACCGGCCGATCGTCCGGTAGCCGGCCGCGAGCAGCGTCTGCGCGCGGGCCGGGGTGACCGCGTCGATGGTGTCCGCGGCGGTGCCGGGCCGGGCCTGGTCACCGGTGCTGATCAGCAGCGACGCCCAGGTGGGGAAGTCGCCCTCGCCGTTCTCGGTGAGCCGGCAGAAGGCCTGCAGCGCGCGGGTGCCGTCGGCCAGCGCGTCGTCGAAGTCGGCGGTGAAGTACTGCGCGGCCGGATAATGCGTGAGCGCGGCCGAGAACAGCCGCACCCAGGTGCCGGTGGAGCCGGCCTTGATCAGGCCGTTGGCCCGCACCCCGGCCTGGGTCAGCGGGCCGAAGCTGCCGTTCGCCTGGGCGTCGGTCAGGCCGACCTCGTACTGCACCGCGAAGGTGAGTGTCGTGAGCAGGTCGCGGGAGCGCCGGCCGTCGCAGGGCAGCACAAGGAACGCCGACCTGTTCAGATAGCGGCCGTTCAGCCACCGCTGGGCCTCCCGCACGTGCGGCGATCCGCCGGAGGCGAGCAGATAGCCGTCCACGCTGAGCAGCGCCCGGCAGACCTTCGGGACGACGGTGCCGTCGATGCTCCCGGCGAGGCCGGCGTCGGTCATCAGGGCCGCGACCGCGTCGGTCAGCCGCGTACCGAAGACGCCGGTGATGCCGCCCGGGTCGTAGCCGCGGCACGCGGCGCCGGACTCGACGATCTTGATCAGTTTCGGGTTCGTCTCGCCCGGACCGATCGGGCCGTGCTCCGTCAGCGCCGCCAGGGTGCCCCACCCGAAGTTGTCGGAGGGCCATTCGATGTTGAGCTCGTGCTGCAGCGCCCTGATGAGCGCGACGGAGGTCTTCGGACCCGGGCTGCCGTCCACGGCGATCGGGACGTACCCCGGCACCAGGGTGTAGGTGTCGTTGAGCCACTTCTGTGCTGCCCGCACGGTGGATTCCACCGGCACGTCGTCCCCAATCGGCCACGGATATACGAGGATCACTGCGTGGCAGCCGACACCGTACCGGCACCGCGCACCACCCGATCCGGTCGCCGGGAGATCACCCAGAGTGGTTCCGGGGACCGATCCCGCCCTCCCGGTTCGGGATCAGAAGACGTTTCGCAGGTACGGCACCTTGGCCGCGCCGATCGACAGCGCGAACGAGCAGCCGAGGACGGCCGCGTAGGCGGCGACCATCACCGCGGGCGAGTCCGCCGCGCGTACGGCCGGAATGGCCTGCTGCAGGATCGCGAAGAGTGCCAGGTGAACCAGGAACACGCCGAACGAGGCATCGGACAGCCGGGTGAGCAGGCCCCGCAGCCGCTCGGGCGGGGTATACCGGGCGCCCAGGCCGACGGCCAGCAGGAACACGCCGATCGCCGCCGCCGCGGCGACGATGCCCAGGCGATGCACCGGGAGCAGGGCGTTCAGCGTGCGGAATTGCCCCCGATGGCCGGACTGCCAGATCAGCTCGCCCAGCAGGACCACCGTGACGGCGAGCACGGCCAGCAGCGCCCGCCGGCCCAGCACCGTCCGGCGCAACGCCCAGCCGGCCACGAAGTAGCCGACGTACGGCACCCACTGGTCCCAGGCGCCCAGACCACTCACCCGTTCCGTCCCCAGCAGCGTGGAGATGTTCGGGACGATCCAGAGGACGAGCCCCCAGCAGAGGGCCACCGCGGCCGTCACCAGCGACCGCAAGCGGCCCCCGGCGTGCAGGAAGGCGGCGAGCACCGGCGCGACGAGGTACAGCCCGCCGATGAGCCACAGGAAGTACAACGCCGTGTAGGCCCGCGCGTCGAGCAGCAGCTGGGCGGCGCTTCTCGCGGTGACGTCCTGGTCCAGCAGCCAGACGCGCACCCCCACCAGATACACGACGTGCCACACGACGAGCGCCGGGACGATCCGGACGAACCGCTTCCGGTAGAAGGCCGCCGTGCCGGCCGCATACGCGCCCGGCGCCAGCACCAGCGCTCCGCTCAGCATCACGAAGACCGGCACCACCCAGGTCGAGCCGGCGTGCACCGCGACGGCACCCCACCACCGCAGGGTGCCGCGGAGCTCCGGGTTGATCAACATCATGCCGATGACGTGGATCGCCACGACTCCGCAGATCGCCACCACGCGCAGCGCGTCGAATTCCCAGCGCCGCGCGGGACGGGACGACGGCGCGGCGACGGCGTCCCGCTCGACCGGGGCTGTGAGGGTGTCAGGCACCGCAGGAGGCTAGCAAAGGGAACCGGGTTCGGGCCTTCTCACCTGCGATGTCATCGCCGATCCCCCACCCGGCCTTGCCGCATAGTCAGATGATCTCTACATTGGGGGAATGGCGGCCCCGATGCGTGAACCGACCTTCTGGATCCTCACCACCCTCGCGTCCCGACCACGGCACGGCTATGGGGTGATCCAGGAGGCCTCGGCCCTGTCCGGCGGCCGGGTGGTGCTGCAGGCCGGCACGCTCTACGCCGCGCTCGACCGGCTTGCCGCCGAGGGCCTGGTCGAGGTCGACCGCGAGGAACTCGTCGACGGGCGGACCCGACGCTACTACCGGCTCACCAACGCCGGCGCGACCGCGCTGACCGCCGAGACCGAGCGGCTGCGCCACAGCCTGGACGCGGCGACCAGCCAGCTCAAGCGGTTCGGCCTCGGCCCCGCGGGCGCGCACCTGCTCGGCGGGCGGGTGGCGTGGTGAACGACCTGGTGGCCTCCGCCACCGCCGCCGACCCGCGGCTGCTGCGGGCGTACCGTCGGCTCCTGCGGGTCTATCCGCGCGGCCCGCGCCGCGACGAGTTGCTGGACACGCTGGTGGAGTGCGCGCCGCCGGGGCGGCGCCGGCCGGCGCCGCGCGAGGTGGTGAACCTGCTCCGGCACGGCAGCCGGGCCCGGCTCGGCCGGCCGGGGAGCCGGGGCATCGTCGTGCTGGCGCTGTTCGTCGCGCTGGCCGGCGGATTCCTCGGCGCCGGCGCCGCGAACCGGCTCGGCTGGCAGGCGGTCGGGCCGCTGCCCGCGGGCGCCGAGGCCGCCGAGATCAGCGAGACGATCTTTCCCGGGCTCGCCGTGTGGGGCGGCGGCGAGGCCGCCGGGATCGTCAGCCAGGGCGACGGCGAGGGCATCGAATACGGATACGCCGTCTCGTGGGTCAAGCACACCACCGCCACCCGGGACGTCGCCGCATACACCGCGGCCGTCCGGGCCCGGCTGGAGGCCGCCGGCTGGACGGTGACCGGCGTGGACCCGCCGCTGGACCAGACCGATGTGGTGGGCGCGAACCCGGCCGACCGGTCCGAGGGCTTCACCGCCTCGCGCGGCGCGCTGGGGCTGCGCTTCTCCGACTACTACTGGGCCGGGCTGCCGGCGTATGACGGCGACGGCAACGCCACCTACTTCCTCTGGCAGCGGCCGCCGTCGTGGTTGGCGGCCGTGACCTGGCTCGGCTTCCTGCCCGGCGCGTTTCTCGCCTGGCTGCTGACCGGGTGGGTGAGCCGCCGGCTGGAGCCCAGCCCCGGCATCGCCGGGCCGGCCGCCGCCGGCGCGGTGCTCGCCGTGCTCTGCGTCGTCCCGTACGCGCTGCTGGTGCTGTCGGCCGGCGGCCCGGCCGACGAGACGGCGGCGCCGTCCTGGCAGGGGCTCGGCTTCACCATGGGAACGCCGGCGATGTTGTTCGGCATCATCGCGGCCCTCCTGCTTCTCGTCGCGGCGGTGCAGCGGCGGCCCCGCCGTCCGGCCCGGTGGCGCCGGCAGGCGACCCGGGGGCCGGGCGTGGCCGTCGCACTGATCGCCCTCGCGTCGCTGCTGACCGGGCTGGGCGTCTATGACCTGGTCACCCGGCACGCCCTGCCGGGGTCCTGCACCCCGTCGGTGCCGGCCGGCATCGTGGACCCGCCGGCCGCGCGGATGAGCTACCTGGCCCGGGTGTTCATCAGCCCGCTGGCCACCGACGAGCAGCGCAACCTGGCCCAGGCCGCGATCGGGCGCGGGCTCGGCGGCGGCCTGACCTTCGCCGGGGATCCCCGATCGGCGGGCTTCCTGACCCCGTACTGCGATCACGGCCGGATCGGGCCGGGTGCCGCCGACGCGCTGCCCAGGTACTGGACCGTCGACCTGGCCAGCCCCGGCCTGTTCGGCGGGCTGGCCGCCGAGATGATGGCGATGCCCGGCGTGGTGGCCGTGCAGCACGTGCCGCGCTGACCGTTGCCCTCCGCGCCGTCGCGGACAGGACCCGGGTCCGGTTCTCGGGTGGCGGAAAGGCACGAGCCCGGGGCCGCCGAAGCGGACCCGGGCTCGCGGTTGTTTCAGGCGGCGCCTCAGCGCCGCGTCTTGGGCAGATCGAACTGATCGGCCGCGCGGCAGTCGGCGTGGTTGCCGATCGCGTCCTTGCCGAGGTCTTCGAGCGCCTGCCGGGCCCGCCACCGGCCGAGGTTCCACGCGTACCAGGGCTCGGGCTCCGCGAGATCGTCGGCGATCCAGCTCAGCGTGCAGCGGCGTACCGCATCGGGCAGGTGGGTCAGCGCCGGTGTCGCGTCGGCGGAGAGGGCCCGCAGGTACCAGGCGTCGATCTTGCCGGTCTGCTGGTAGCGCACGGCGTTGCGGCTGGCGACATAGCCCTCGGGGTCCAGGACCGCGAGGCCGAGCAGCATGCACACGGCGAGGCCGACGGTGGCCCGCGGGATCCACCGGCCCTGCCACCGGATGCCCGCGGCCGCGATCAGGATGAAGATCACGCCGAGCAGCATCTCGGACGACATGACGAAGATGCGCTCGCCGGTGAAGCTGTAGACCCTCTGGTACTCCCACATGCGCGACAGCGCCGACACCACGATGATGACGCTCAGCCCGCAGAGCAGGCCGAGCAGGACGCGCAGCGCGACCCGCTCGATCTGCCGGTCCCGGCGGGCCCAGCGGGCCAGGGCGGCGAGCACGGCCAGGGACAGCAGGGTGACGGCGACCAGTTGCCAGAAGCCGCTCCGGGCGTACTCCGCGTAGCTGAGCCCGGAGGTGCTCAGCACGTGCCGGCGTCCGCCGAACAGCACGGTGAACTGCACCACCACGAACCCGGTGAAGAGCAGCACCAGCGCGGCGCAGGCGGGCGCCCACTCGACCAGGCCGAACCGGCCCGGGTGCTCGGTGTCCAGCTTGGACACGTCCGGCGGCGCCGACAGCGTGTAGGCACCGGCCACCGCGATCAGGCCACCGAGCACCGCGAGGAAGATCCAGCGGAACACCGAGCCGCCGTCGAAGTTGGGGATCGCCCGGTCGAGCAGCGTCGAGAACGCGACGTCGGCCGACGACAGCAGGGCACCGAAGACGAACAGGACCAGGACGGTGAGGCCGGCCGAGAAGCCGACCCGCCGGGCCATGCCGGGGTTGCGGCTCGCCCGCACGTGCTTGCGCACCCACGGCAGGCCGCGCAGCGCCGCGTACGGGGTCGCGACCACGCCGAACAGGATCGACCGGACCTGCCGGCCACCCACGATGGCCAGCGTCGTGCAGCCGAGCGCGCCGAGCACGCTGAACGTCACCAGCCACCACGCGTTGCGCACGGCCGGCACGAGCAGCAGCGCGAGCGCCGCCACGGCCCAGCCGGACCGGACCCACCGCTCGGAGCGGGACAGCTTCGCCGAGCGCCGGACCGCGAACGCGACGCCCGCCGCCAGCGCGAGCCAGGCGAGGAACCAGCCGATGCCGGAGGTCGTCAGCGGCAGGAAGAACGCGAAGCCGAGCGCGCCGGCGAGCACTCCGGCCGGTACGGCCATGCCCCGCGCCGCCGCCGGACCCGGCCAGTGCTTCTCGCTGAACGTCTTCTGCGGCGGCCGAGGCTGGTACGCGCCGAACGGGCCGACCGGATTCTGCGGCGGCACCAGCCGGGTGTTCGGGGCGGGCCGATACTGCTGCGGCGGCGCGGTGGGCGCGACCGGGGTCGGCGCGACGCGCGGCGGACCCGCCTCGGTGGCCGGGGCGGAGTCAGCCCCGGTGCCGGCGGCCACGGCGACCTTCACGGCCGGCTCGACGACCTTCACGGCCGGCTCGACGACCTTCACGGCCGGCTCGACGACCTTCACGGCCGGCTCGACGATCTTCGCGGCCCGCTCGGGCGGCTTCGAATCACTGGCAGTGACCACCGGGACGATGCCGGCCGGCGCCGGCGAATCGGCCTCCGGCGCGGGCTGCCCGCTCGGCGCCGGATCGGCGGCGGCCGGGGGCGCGGCGGCCGACGCCGCGGGGACCATCGGGACGAACAGCGCGTATCCCCGGGTACCGGAGGGAATCTGCACGGGAATCGCCCAGGCCGGCTCTCCGTCCGAACCCGGCCACAGCATCGACGGGATCGCATTTGTCGACGGCATGACCAGCAGTTGTGGTGCCGAGCCGGGCGCCGCGGCGGCGTCGGCGCTCGCGCCGGGCGCCGCGGTTCCTGCTTTGTCCGTCGGATCTTGTTGCACCGGTGACGACTCGGCCACGGCACCCCCTCGGTTGATCGGTTCGCACACTGTAGGGGGTGGGCGCACCAACTTCTACGTTGGAACGGGTCCGTATCGCCCCGGCGACCGAGAGTGACACGATTCGCGCCCCCATCGAGAGGCGTCTTCATGTAAAGATGTGCCGCTACCTTCCAGCGATTCCGATATAAGCGGAGCAGAGAATCCATGCGTAGAACGCGTTACAAGCTGCCGGCCCTGCCGGCGCTGGCAGTGGTCGCGGTCGCCGTCACCGCCACGGCATTCGCCGTCGGCACCGCCTCCGCCGAGACGACGACCGCGTCGGACACGGCCCTGGTCGCGACGCTCGATCAGGTGCTCGCCAACGCGCGGCTGGCCGGTTCCACCACGGCGCTGCAGGTCCGCGACGCGGCCAGCGGCGAGATCATCTATTCGCACAACGCCGACCAGCGGGTGATCCCGGCCTCGAACGAGAAGCTGATGACCTCCGTCGCGGCCCTCGAGGTCCTCGGCGCCGGCTACCAGTTCCACACGATCGCCCGCTACTCGGGCACCAAGAGCGGCAAGACCGTCTCCGGCAACCTCTACCTGCGTGGCCAGGGCGACCCCACCCTCACGTACGCGCAGTTCGACGCGATCGCCACCGCCGTCGCCCGGGCCGGCATCACCAAGTTCACCGGTTCCCTGGTCGCCGACGACACCTGGTTCGACCGCACCCCGCTGGGCCTGGACTGGTCCTGGCAGGACGAGCCGTACGGCGACAACGCGCCGATCTCGGCGCTGACCGTCGCCGCGGACGCCAACTACAACACCGGCGCCGTCGCGGTGCTGACCAAGCCCGGCAGCGCGGCGGCCAAGGCGGGCGTCGTGACGCTCGCGCCGGCCAACACGGTCGTCAAGATCGTGAACAAGACCGTCACCGGCAA
Organism: Actinoplanes sp. NPDC026623; assembly: GCF_040638275.1. Lineage (NCBI taxonomy): Bacteria > Bacillati > Actinomycetota > Actinomycetes > Micromonosporales > Micromonosporaceae > Actinoplanes > Actinoplanes sp. NPDC026623. The sequence goes on from NZ_JBEZXZ010000079.1 coordinate 24,790, forward strand.
GGCGGGCACGGCCAACACCGTCTCCGCCACCCGCTCGCACGGTACCAACACCATCACCGTGGCCGGCTCGATCCCGCTCGCCGGCGCCGCGAAGACCAGCCTGCTCTCCGTGCTGGACCCGACCCAGGTCGCCATCGGCGTGTTCCGCGACGCCCTGAAGCGCCACGGGGTGACGGTCACCGGGGCCAACACCACCGGCGCCACGCCCAGCACCGCCAAGACGATCACCGACCACGCCTCGATCACGCTGGGCAAGCTGCTTCCGTACTTCCTGAAGCTGTCCAACAACGGCCACGCCGAACTGCTCACCAAGGCGATGGGCCGGGCCAAGACCCCCGCCTCCGCCGGCAGCTGGAGCACCGGCCTGGCCGCCGGCACCGCCGCGCTCAAGGCCATCGGCGTCGACACCACCCGGATCACCATGGGCGACGGCTCCGGGCTGAGCCGCCGCGACTGGCTGACCACCGCCCAGGTCGCCACCCTGCTCCAGGCCGCACAGTCCCGCCCGTGGTTCGCCACCTGGTACGCGGCGCTGCCCATCGCCGGCGACCCCAGCCCGCTGATCGGCGGCACCCTCGCCAGCCGCATGCGCGACACCCCGGCCGCCGGCAACCTGCACGGCAAGACCGGAACGCTGACCGGCGTCAACGCCCTGTCCGGCTACGTCACCGACCGCAGCGGGCGCAAGCTGCTCTTCTCCTCGATCTCCAACGCCGCGCAGTCGAACGTGAGCGACATCCTGGACACCGCCGCGGTGGCCATGGCCAGCTCGGGCGGCCCGGCGGCGGCTTCGCTGCGGACCGAGCGGCTGCCGACGGTCCCCCGCCACGTCGTCACCCGCGACGGCGAGGACGTCGAGTGCTCCTGGGTGCCGAACGCCTGCTAGCCGCCCTTCGCCGACCCCCGGGGCGACCGCCCCGGGGGTCTCGAACAGGGAGAACTGATGTCGATTAGATCTACGTAGATTCCATCTACCTGAGCTTGGGTCGCATCATGACGTGGTGACGCGCAGGCCGCGGCGGGTGAAGTGCCCGGCGGCCGCGGCCAGTTGCTCCGCGGTCGCCGCGGGGGCGTCCGCCAGCGGATACCGCAGCCCGAGCTCGCGGTACTTGGCGACGCCGAGCCGGTGATAGCCGAGGATGTCGACCTGCTCGACGATGCCGCCCTCCCCCGCCGGGCCCCAGCCGGCGGCGATGTCGGCCACCCCGGCGACGTTGTCCGGGTCGTCGGTCAGGCCGGGCACGAGGACGTACCGGATGCGGATGCGGTTGCCGCGGGCGGCGAGCCGGTCGCCGAAGGCGAGGGTCGGCTCCAGGCCTACGCCTGTCACCTTCCGGTACGTCTCCGGGTCGCTGGACTTGACGTCGAGCAGCACCAGGTCGGTGTCGTCGAGCAGTTGATCGGTGGCCCGGGCGCCGAGGAAGCCGGCGGTGTCCAGAGCGGTGTGCAGCCCCTCCTGCTTGCAGCGGTGCAGGTAGGCCTCGATGAAGCCGCTCTGCAGCAGCGGCTCGCCGCCGGAGACGGTCACGCCTCCGCCGGACGCCACGATGAACGCCTTGAAGCTGAGCATCTTGGCGACCAGGTCGCCGAGGGTGACGCGCTGGCCGTTGCGGCCCTCCCAGGTGTCCGGGTTCTGGCAGTACAGGCAGCGCAGGGGGCAGCCGGCGAAGAACGTGACGAACCGGGTGCCGGGACCGTCGGCGGCGGTCGAGACGTCCCACGAGTGCACCAGCGCGACGGGTTCGCCGCGCGGCGGGCGCGGCTCGGCCGGGGTGATTCCCAGGTCGGGACGGTGGATGACGGAGGTGCTCACAGCGCACCGTGGAAGGTGCGGGAGAGGACGTCGCGCTGCTGTTCGGGCGTCAGGCGCACGAAGTTGACCGCGTACCCGGAGACCCGGATGGTCAGTTGCGGGTACTTTTCCGGGTGCGCCATCGCGTCCTCCAGGGTCGCCCGGTTGAGCACGTTGACGTTCATGTGGAACCCGTGGACCGTGGTGTAGCCGTCGAGGACCCCGACCAGGTTGCGCACCTGCTCGTCGCGGTTGTTGCCGAGGCCGTTCGGGGTGACCGTGGTGGTCAGCGAGATGCCGTCCTGGGCGTGCTCGTACGGCAGCTTCGCCACCGACATCGCCGCGGCGACCATGCCGTGCGTGTCGCGGCCGTTCATCGGGTTGGCGCCCGGCGCGAACGGCTGCCCGGCCCGGCGGCCGTCCGGGGTGTTGCCGGTGTGCTTGCCGTAGACGACGTTCGAGGTGATCGTCAGCACCGACTGCGTGTGCACCGCCTGCCGGTACGTCGGATGCTTGCGGATCTTGGCCATGAACGACTCGACCAGCCCGGCCGCGATGGTGTCGGCGCGGTCGTCGTTGTTGCCGTACGCCGGGAAGTCGCCCTCGATGGTGTAGTCGACGACCAGGCCGCCCTCGTCGCGGACCGGCCGGACGGTGGCGTACCGGATGGCCGACAGCGAGTCGGTGGTGACCGACAGGCCGGCGATGCCGCAGGCCAGCGTGCGCAGGATGTCGGTGTCGTGCAGGGCCATCTCGATGCGCTCGTAGGCGTACTTGTCGTGCATGTAGTGGATGATGTTGAGGGCGTTGACGTAGGTGGCGGCCAGCCACTCCATCATCGTGTCGAACCGCGCGGCGACCTGTTCGTAGTCGAGCACGTCGCCCGCAAGCGGTGGCAGCGCCGGACCGACCTGGGCGCCGCTGTTCTCGTCGCGCCCGCCGTTGATCGCGTACAGGAGGGTCTTGGCGAGGTTGACCCTGGCCCCGAAGAACTGCATCTGCTTGCCGACGGTCATCGCGGACACGCATCAGGCGATCGCGGTGTCATCGCCGAAGCGTGGCCGCATCAGGTCGTCGGACTCGTACTGGATGGCGCTGGTGTCGATGGACACCCGGGCGCAGAATTCCTTGAAGCCCTGCGGCAGCGCGGGCGACCAGAGCACGGTCAGGTTCGGCTCCGGCGCGGGGCCCAGGTTGTAGAGGGTCTGCAGGTACCGGAAGCTGCTGCGGGTTACCAGCGGGCGGCCGTCGGCGCCGATCCCGCCGATCACCTCGGTGACCCAGGTCGGGTCGCCGGAGAACAGCTCGTCGTATTCCGGGGTGCGCAGGAACCGCACGATCCGCAGCTTGATCACGAAGTCGTCGACCAGTTCCTGCGCCGCGGACTCGGTGAGCCGCCCCTCGGCGATGTCGCGCTGCAGGTAGACGTCGATGAACGTGGACGTGCGGCCCAGCGACATCGCGGCGCCGTTCTGCTCCTTCACCGCGGCCAGGTAGGCGAAGTACAGCCACTGGACGGCCTCGCGGCCGGTGCGGGCCGGGCCGGCGATGTCGTACCCGTAGGAGGCCGCCATCTGCTTGAGCTCGGCCAGGGCGCGGATCTGCTCGGAGAGTTCCTCGCGGCGGCGCACGGTGTCCTCGGTCATCGGCCGCGCCGCGCAGTCGTCCTTGTCGGCCTGTTTCGCGGTGATCAGCCGGTCGACGCCGTACAGGGCGACCCGCCGGTAGTCGCCGATGATCCGGCCCCGGCCGTACGCGTCGGGCAGTCCGGTGATGATGTGCGACCTGCGGGCGGCCAGGATGTCCGGGGTGTAGGCGTCGAACACGCCGGCGTTGTGGGTCTTGCGGTACTTGGTGAAGATCTCCGCGACGGCCGGGTCGGGCTCGTATCCGTACGCCTTCAGCCCGCCCTCGACCATCCGCCAGCCGCCGTTCGGGATGATCGCGCGGCGCAGTGGCGCGTCGGTCTGCAGGCCGACGATCAACTCGCTGTCCCGGTCGATGTAGCCGGGCCGGTGGCTGGTGATCGTCGACGGGGTGAGCGCGTCCACGTCGTAGATGCCGCGCTCCTGCTCGACCGGGAACATCGCCAGCAGCCTGTCCCAGATGCCCAGGGTCCGGCCGGTCGGGCCGGCCAGGAACGACGCGTCCCCGGTGTAGGGCTCGTAGTTGGCCTGGATGAAGTCGCGTACGGCGATGCCGCCGCGCCAGTCGTCGCCGGTGAACCCGCGCCACGGGTCCAGTCCGGTGGCTGTCGTGTCGAGAACTGTCGCGCTCATGTCGGCCCCCCTTCCCATCGTGGCCCTGTCACCGCGGGATGTCCGGCAAACGCCATCGGTCAGACATCGCCGTGGACCGCGCGGCTCCGTTCGGCGATCAGGCCGCTCAGGCCCCGGCCGAGTTCGTGCGGCCGCCGGGCCTCGGCGTGACGCCGGTGCCAGGCGGTGCCGTGGTAGGCGGCGATCATGAGTTCCCGCATGTCGTCGAGCATCGGCGCCCGCGGGTTGGCCGGCGCGCACTGGTCCTCGTACGCGTGCAGGGCCTGCTGCGGCAGCGCGGCGAGGAACTCCTGCTCGTCGACGCCGAGTTCGGCGAACGACGCCTCGATGCCGACCTCGGTCCGCAGCCGCTCGACCGCGGCGGCGAGCGCCTCCACCGCCTCCGCCGGGCTGTCGGCGGGCAGATCGAGCATGCGGGCGATCTCGGTGAACCGCTGCGGTGCCCGGTAGTTCTCGTACTTCGGCCAGCCGGACAGCTTCGCCGGGGCGCTGCCGTTGTAGCGGATCACGTGCGGCAGCAGCACCGCGTTGGTGCGGCCGTGCGCGATGTGGAAGGTGGCGCCGAGGGTGTGCGACATGGCGTGCACGATGCCGAGAAAGGCGCTGCCGAAGGCCATCCCGGCGATCGTGCCGGCGTTGTGCATCCGCTCCCGGGCGTCGGGGTCGCCGTCGACCACCGACTGCTCGATGTTGGCGAAGATGAGCCGGATGGCGTGCAGGGCGAGGCCGTCGGTGAAGTCGTTGGCGTAGACCGACACGTACGCCTCGATCGCGTGGGTGAGCGCGTCGAAGCCGCTGTCGGCGGCGATCGCCCGCGGCATGCTCGCGGTCAGCGCCGGGTCGACGATCGCGACCGTCGGGGTCAGCGCGTAGTCGGCGAGCGGGTACTTCTTGCCGGTGCGGTGATCGGTGATGACCGCGAACGGCGTCACCTCCGCCCCGGTGCCCGACGTGGTCGGCACGCAGACCAGGCGGGCCCGCTCGCCGAGGGCCGGGAAGCTGAAAGCCCGCTTGCGGATGTCGAAGAACTTCTGCCGCATGTCCTCGAAGTCGACCTCCGGGTGCTCGTACTTGAGCCACATCACCTTGGCCGCGTCCATCGCCGAGCCGCCGCCGAGCGCGATGATCGTGTCCGGGCGGAACGAGCGCATCAGCTCGGCGCCGCTGTCGACGGTGGTCATCCGCGGTTCCGGCTCCACGTCGTCGATGATCTGCAGCACCACCCGGTTCGGGTGGCGCGCCAGGACCCGGCTGATCCGGTCGACGAATCCGAGCCGGGTCATCGTCGCGTCGGTGACGATGGTGACCCGCTGCACGTCGGGCATGTCGGCGAGGTATCGGATGGCGTGCGGCTCGAAGTAGATCTTCGACGGCACCTTGAACCACTGCATGTTGTTGGTGCGCCGCCCGATCCGCTTGATGTTGATGAGGTTGACCGCCGACACGTTGTCCGACACCGAGTTGCGCCCGTAGCTGCCGCAGCCCAGCGTCAGCGACGGCAGGAACGAGTTGTACATGTCCCCGATGCCGCCCTGCGAGGTCGGCGAGTTCCAGATCACCCGGACCGCCTTGACCCGCTTGCCGAACTCGACGACGAGTTCCTCGTCCTCGGTGTGTATCGCCGCGCTGTGTCCGAGCCCGTGGAACTCCACCATCTCGGTGGCGGCCCGCAGCCCCTCCTCCCGCGAGCCGATCCGCAGCACGGCCAGGACCGGGCACAGCTTCTCCCGCGTCAGCGGCTCGTTCGGGCCGACCTCGCTTACCTCGGCCAGGATCACCGAGGTCTGCGGCGGGACGCTGAATCCGGCGTGCTCGGCGATCCAGGCCGGGGACTTGCCGACCACGTCGGGGTTGAGTTTCGCGCCGCCGCACGCGGTGCCGTAGGCCGCGATGCCGAAGATGAACTCCTCCAGCATCCGCTTCTCCTCGGCCGAGGCCAGGTACGCGTGCAGTCCGCGGAACTCCTCCAGCGTGGCGTCGTAGATGGCGTCGTCGACGAGCGCCGCCTGCTCGGAGGCGCAGACCATCCCGTAGTCGAACGACTTCGACAGCACGATGTCGTTGACGGCCCGCGGGAGTTTCGCGCTCGCCTCGATCCAGGCCGGCACGTTGCCGGCGCCGACACCGAGCGCCGGTTTGCCCGCCGAGTACGCCGCCCGCACCATGTTGTTGCCGCCGGTCGCCAGGATCGTGGCGATGCCGCTGTGGTGCATGAGGGCGGTGGTGGCCTCGACGGAGGGCCGCTCGATCCACTGGATGCAGTTCTCCGGCGCACCGGCCGCGATCGCGGCGTCCCGGACGATGCGCGCCGCGGCGGCGCTGCACCGCTGCGCGGCCGGGTGGAACGCGAACACCATCGGGTTGCGGGTCTTGAGCGCCAGCAGGGCCTTGAAGATCGTCGTCGAGGTCGGATTGGTGACCGGGGTGATGCCGGCGATCACCCCGACCGGGTCGGCGATCTCGGTGATCCCGGTGATATCGTCCTCGCTGATCACCCCGACGGTGCGCATGTTCGCCATGCTGTGCGTGACGTGCTCGCACGCGAAGAGGTTCTTGACCGCCTTGTCCTCGAAGACGCCACGGCCGGTCTCCTCGACGGCGAGCCTCGCCAGCGCGGCGTGCTGGTCGAGGGCCGCCACCGACGCCTTGTTGACGATGTAGTCGATCTGCTCCTGATCGAAGGCGTCGTAGTCGGCGAGGGCTTTCAACCCGGCCGACACCAGCCCGTCGATCATGATCGAGACGTCTGATGGTGCTGTGGTGGTCGACTGATCCGCGGCCATGGTTCTGTCACCTCAACGGTTGTCGCGACGGGCCCGGGCTCTCCGTTCGAGGATGAACCCCGCCGGCCGCCGCGACCCGCCGAATCGAGGGATATCAACGCCCGGCCATCGAAACATCCCGGAGTAATTCAAACAAAAAACAACATTTACAATCGGATATTGACTGCATCAACCAGCGGGCGTAATTTTCCGTTTACAAGGTCGACCACCGTCAATGTCTGCCATGCCGGCACTGCGCAGACGGTCGTCAGGAGTGCATCCCCATGCGCAGACTCCGCTCCCCGCTCCTCTCCCTCTCCGCGACTCTCGCCCTCGTGCTCGGCACGCTGCTCGGCGTGCCCGGCGCGGCCTCCGCCGCCACCTCCCTGCCCTGCGACATCTACGGCGCGGCCGGCACCTCGTGCGTCGCCGCGCACAGCACCGTGCGGGCGCTCTTCGCGGCGTACGCCGGGCCGCTCTACCAGTTGACCCGCGCCTCCGACCACGCAACACACGACGTCGGCCTGCTGGCCGCCGGCGGATACGCCAACGCCGGCGACCACGACGCCTTCTGCAACGGCACCACCTGCGGCATCACCAAGATCTACGACCAGACCGCCCGGCACAACGACCTGACCGTCTCGCCCGCCGGCACCGCCGGGCCGGCCGACTACCCGGCCGACGCGAGCGAGATCGCGATCACCGCCGGCGGCCACAAGGCGTACGGCATCTGGATCTCGCCCCAGCACGGCTACCGGCGCTACGTCGGCTCCGGTGTCGCGCAGAACGGCGCGCCCGAGGGCATGTACATGGTGGCCAGCGGTACACACGTCGGCTCCGACTGCTGCTTCGACTACGGCAACGCCGAGGCGCAGGTGGCGGACACCGGCAACGGGCACATGGACGCGGTAAGCATCGCCACGACCTGCTACTTCGCGCCGTGCACCGGGTCGGGGCCGTGGGTCGAGGCGGACCTCGAGAACGGCATGTTCCAGGGCGCCAACGGCTCCAACACGGCAAACCTGGGCAACAGCAGCACCTTCGTCACGGCGCTGCTGAAGAACAACGGCCAGACCACGTACGCGCTCAAGGGCGGCAACTCCCAGTCCGGCGGCCTGAGCACCTGGTGGAACGGCGCCCTGCCCAACCGCGGCGGCTACATCCCGATGCACCAGGAGGGCTCGATCATCCTCGGCACCGGCGGTGACAACAGCAACCGCAACATGGGCACGTTCTTCGAGGGCGTGATGACCGCGGGCTACCCGACCGACGCCGCGGACAACGCGGTGCAGGCCAACATCGTGTCGGTGGGTTACTCCGGGCAGACCAACGTGCCCAACGGTCCGAAGGGGACGATCGCCGGCCCGGGCGGCAGGTGCGTCGACGTCGCCGCGAACGACACCGGCCAGAACCTCGCCGCGGTGCAGCTGTGGGACTGCCAGTCCTACGCGTCCGACCAGCGCTGGACGCACTTCGCCGACACCACGCTGCGCACCCTGGGCCGCTGCCTCGACATCAACGGCAACGGCACCGCCAACGGCACCCAGCTCGAGCTCTACGACTGCAACGGCGCCGGCGGCCAGAAGTGGGTGCAGCAGGCCGACGGCTCGCTGCGCAACCCGCAGTCCGGCCGGTGCCTCGACTCGCCCAACGGCGCCACCGGCAACGGCACCCGGCTGCAGATCTGGGACTGCAACTCCTCGGCGGCGCAGAAGTTCGCCGTCAACGGCGGCGGCGCCACCGTCGGGCCGGCCGGCCGGTGCGTGGACGTCGCGGCCGACGACAGCGGCGGCAACGGTACGGCCGTGCAGCTGTGGGACTGCCAGTCGTACGCGATCGACCAGCACTGGTTCCACAACGCCAACGGCTCGCTGCGTACCCTGGGCCGCTGCCTCGACATCGTCGGCAACGGCACGGCCAACGGCACCCAGGTCGAGCTGTACGACTGCAACGGCGTCGGCGGCCAGGCCTGGCAGCAGCAGGCGGACGGCTCGCTGCGCAACCCGCAGTCCGGCCGCTGCCTGGACGCACCCAACGGCGCCTCGGCCAACGGCACCCGGCTGCAGATCTACGACTGCAACGGCAGCGCCGCGCAGAAATTCGCCCTGGGTTAGGTGAGCATCCCGGTCCCGGGCACCCCGTGCCCGGGGCCGGGCGTCAGGTCCGTGTCGCTCAGAAGGTGGCGATCGGGTTGACCGGGCTGCCGGACGTGCCGGCGAGGCGGACCGGCGCGACCGCGAGGTGGAAGTCCCACTGGTCCAGCTCGGCGGCCGTCGCCGCGCACGCCTCCAGGTCGCAGTTGTCGAGCAGCCACAGGCCCATCGCGACGAGACCCACCGCGTGCACCGGCATCAGCACGTCCTGGTAACCCGACGGCTGAACCTCCTGGGGCGTGTCGGCGCCGATCAGCGCGACGCCGCGCTCGTGCAGCCACGGCAGGCAGGACGCGTGCCAGCCGGCCTGCGTGATGCCGCCGGCCGGACCGGTCTCGTGCCGGGAGCGGCCGTAGCCGGTCCGCAGGAGCACCGCGTCGCCGGAGCGCACCCGCACGCCCTGGCGGCGCTCGGCCTCCTCGAGATCCTCGGGAAACACGCCCTGCCCCGGTTCCAGCCACGGCACGTCGCGGACCCGCGCGATGTCCAGCAGCACGCCGCGCGTGATGATCCCGTTCGCCGCCGCCGTGACGGCCGCCCACGCCGATCCCGTCGCGGCGTCGACCATCGAGTGCGGCCGGCCGTTGTACATCGTGCCGTCCCAGAAGATGTGGCACGGCGAGTCGAGGTGGGTGAGGGTGTTGCCGTGGAAGGTGATGCCGAGCCGCTCGGACGAGAAGCCCCAGCGCCGGTCGGCGTGGAAGGCGGCGGGCATGTTCTCGGCGCCCGGCATGTCGGCGGTGCACGGGAACGTCGTCGTCGACCGCTTCATGTCCGCCGGTGCGGCGACCTCCCACGCGCACGACACGCTCCTGCCGTGGCGCACGGCGCAGGCCGCCGCCAGCCGGACGTCGTCGCAGATGTGGTTCAGGGTGCCGAGTTCGTCGTCGTCACCCCACCGTCCCCAGTTCGACAGGGTGTTGAAATACCCGAGCACGTCGTCCTGCGTCGCCGTCATCCCAGCATCGCCTCTAGGTCGCGGTGAAGATCACGGCGCGGCCGGCGGCCGCAGCTCGCTGGTAGAACCGCCGGACGTCGAAATGCACACCCAACACGACAATGATCGTACGTGGTCGCCGGTCGCGCCGCCGGGGCGCCACTTCAGCGTGATCGACGCCGGCACCTGACGCCTAATCGGGCGGGTTCCGGATCGTCTGCAGCTTGCGGGCGACATCGGACGCCTGCGGATGGTCGGCGTTCATGAGGATCTTGTACGCGTCCTCCCAGCGCTCCCGGGCCGAGGCGTTGTCGCCGATCGCCTGATGGGTGTCGCCCAGGTGGATGTCGAGCTGGGCCTCCAGGATCGGGTCGGCCATCGCCCGCGCCAGCCGCAGGCCGAGTTCGTAGTGGTCGGCGGCCACCTCGTAGTACCCGAGGTCGTGGTTGGCCCGGCCGAGGGTGTCGTGGGCGACGGCCTCGCTCGCCGGGTCTCCGGCCTGCCGCTGCAGCGCGACCGCCCGCTCGTGGTGGTGCAGGGCCTGCTGCGGGGCGCCGAGCTGGGCGTGGTACCAGCCGACCGCGTTGCTCGCCTTGCCCTCCCAGCCGGGGTGGCCGAGCTCCGTCCACAACGCCAGCGACCGCTGGGCGTGCTCGAGGGCGCGTTCGTGTTCGGCCTGCAGCCAGCACACGTACGACAGCACGTACTCGGTCTCCGCCTCGCCGGGCCGGTCGCCCGCCGCCCGGCACATCTCGGCGGCCCGGCGCAGGTGCGTGTGCGCCTCGGCGAAACGGTCGAGCCGGCCGGCGACGACGCCCAGGAAGCGATGCGCGTGGGCGACCGCCGGGCCGTCCATCAGCGCCGTCGCCGCCCGCAGCGCCACCGCCCACGCGACGCCCTCGTCGTGCCAGTGGCGCTGTTCGTACAGGAACGTGTCCAGGGCCCAGCCCAGCTGCCACGCCTGCCGGTCCAGCCCCGTTTCCCTGGCCTGGCGCAGGGCGGCCAGCAGCACCGCCCGTTCGGTGCCCAGCCACGCCAGCGCGGCCTGCGCGTCGAACGGCTCCCTCGGCCCGGCGACCGCGGCGGTCAGATCCATCGGGCTCGGCGGGCGGGTGGGGTTCAGCACCCGATCCGCCTGATGCGCGGTGTGCGTGTAGTGGTCCAGCAGCCGGGTGAGCGCGTCCCGGCGGTCCTGTTCGGTGTCGCTGCCGTGTGCGAGCTCGGCGGCGTAGACGCGCAGCAGGCCGGGCAACTGGTAGCGGCCGGGCGCGGGCTCGGTCAGCAGGCTGGCGTCGGTGAGCTCGCGCAGCGTCCGGCGCGCCCGGCGCCCGTGTACCCCGGCCAGCGCGGCCACCGCGTCGGTGCCGATGTCGGCGCCCGCGGTGAGCCCGAGCAGGCGGAACAGCCGGGCGGCCGGAGGGCCGAGCGCCCGGTACGACCAGGAGAACACCGCCCACACGCCGTCGAGGGTGGCGGAGCCCGGGTGCCGCAGCTCGGCGGCCGGTACAGCCGGCGTTCCATGTTGGCCCGCATCACGTACCCGAGGAAGCCGTGCAGCTCGGTGGCCGA
>NZ_JBEZXZ010000080.1:0-35962 GCF_040638275.1 Actinoplanes sp. NPDC026623
GGGTTGGGCGTGCGGGCCCTGATGGCGTTGCGCGCGGTCGTTGAGACCCTTCAGCAGCCAGTCCCGCATCCCGTTGCGGTCGGCCGGCGGGCGGGCGGCAACGGTCACGCGGAATCTCCCAGAGGTGGTGGAACGGCTCGTGAGAAGTATTCATCGCGGGCGTACGCCGCCACCGCTGACAGGCGTTAAAAACGCGTCAACATCGGGTTCGCCTCTCCGGGGTGGGCGACGTCAAGGCCTTTCGGCATCGCGATCGGCGCCTCCAGGCGTCCCGGACCCCCCGTACAGTCGGGGGCATCGGTCATCTCGCGGCGGTGTCAAGTCGCCATGAGCGGGTGTCGCCGGTGCGAAGCACCGAGCACCGGTGTGCTGGCCTCGTAGGTGTCGTTGACGGTGGATCCGGCGTTGGCCACGGCAGAGCAGGGCGGCGACGCCGAGGACGATCGTGTACCGCCACGGCGAGAGATCACCGGTGAGGTCACCGGCCCGATGCGCTAGAAACCCGACGAACACCAGCACCGTGACGCGGTCACGGCCACGCAGGCCCAGGATCGTGCCAGGACGCCGGCCGTGGCGGCCATGACCAGCAGGCGGGCTGCCTGTTCCGGCGGCGCGAAGACCGCGGCGGCGGCCAGCGCCGCGCATCCCCCGGCGAGACCGAACGCCGCGCTGGTCGTCGGATCGCCCGTTGCAACTCGAGCATGCTCGCCGCGGCCAGCACCACCACCGCGTCGATGTCGGCGGCGATCTACCAGCCTGTCACCACGAAACGCTGGGCGCGCAGGTGCCCGAGCAGGTGGCCGCCCGCCACGGTCGTCTTGAGCCGGATGCCGACGATGGCTTCTGCCGGGCCTCGTCGCCGGACGGTACCTCGATGTGCATGGTCATAACCGCAGACATACGCCCCCCAGCGGGGGTCGCGCCCGGACGTTAACACCTTTGATGCGCGAAGCGGCGCAACGTTGACGCGCTGATGACGCGACAGCTGTCAGGTGCCGGGCGTCAGGCTCCGGCGGTGCAGCAGCGTCCGGCGGCCCTTCTGCCGGGACGGCGGCAACGCCGCAGGGAGGCAGGTTGTTCCGCGCCCGGCGCCGTCGCCTTGGCTGACCGCGGCGGCGGCGATGAGTACCGCGGAGACGGGATCCGCCCGGGCTGGTGTTAATAGCGCGTCAAGAATCCACCCGGGAGCGTAGTCATCGCGTTAACACCGATGACAAGAGCTCCGGCGCGCGTTGTGCTTCTCCTCGGCAAGAACGCAACCCTCGTCTAGGAGTCCTCTCTTGGCTGATCTCGTGTTCGTCGGAATCACGGTGGTGCTGTTCTCAGCACTGGCCGCGCTGATCCGGGCGGTCGAACGCTGGTGAGCGCCGTCAACCTCATCGGCCTGATCGTGGCCGTCCTGCTCGGCGCCTTCATGGCCGCCGCCCTGTTGTTCCCGGAGAAGTTCTGATGGCCGGCTGGCTGTTTGTCATCTTGTTGGTGATCGCCCTGGTGGTGGTCTACCGGCCGTTCGGTGACTACATGTACCGGGTCGTCACCGGAACCCGGAGCAACATCGTTGAGCGCGGCGTCTACCGCCTCGTGGGCGTGAACCCGTCCGCCGAGCAGACCTGGGGTGTCTACGCCCGCAGCGTGCTGGCTTTCTCGGCGGTCTCGATCCTCTTCCTGTATGCGTTCCTGCGGGTGCAGGACAAGCTGTGGCTGTCGCTGGGCTTCGACCCGGTCACCACCCACATCGCCTGGAACACGGCGGTCAGTTTCGTGACGAACACGAACTGGCAGGCGTACGCCGGTGAGTCGGCGCTGGGTCACCTGGTGCAGATGGCCGGCCTCGCCGTGCAGAACTTCGTCTCCGCCGCGGTCGGCATCGCCGTCGCGGTCGCGTTGGTCCGCGGGTTCGCCGCCCGCAGGTCGGCGACGCTGGGCAACTTCTGGGTCGACCTGACCCGGATCACGCTGCGGGTGCTGCTGCCGGTCTGCGTCGTCGTCACCGTGGTCTTCTTGGTCGCCGGCATGGTGCAGAACCTGTCCGGAGGCATCGACGTCACCACGCTGACCGGCGCGACCCAGCACCTCACCGGCGGGCCGGTGGCCTCGCAGGAGGCGATCAAGGAGCTGGGTACCAACGGTGGCGGCTTCTACAACGTCAACTCGGCACACCCGTTCGAGAATCCGACCGCCTGGACGAACTGGCTGGAGATCTTCCTGCTGCTGGTGATTCCGTTCAGCCTGCCCCGGGTCTTCGGCCGGATGGTCGGCCAGAACCGGCAGGGCTACGCGATCGTCGCCGTGATGGCGGTCCTGGCGATCGCCTCGATCGCGCTGACGGTCGGCTTCGAGGTGCACGGCGCCGGCACGGTGCCGCAGGCGGTGGGCGCCGCGATGGAGGGCAAGGAGGTCCGCTTCGGCATCCCGAACTCGGCCACCTTCGCCGCGGCGACCACGCTCACCTCGACCGGCGCGGTGGACTCGTTCCACGACTCGTACACCTCGTTCGGCGGGACGATGCCGATCGTCAACATGATGCTCGGCGAGGTCGCCCCGGGCGGTACCGGCTCGGGCCTCTACGGCCTGCTGATCCTGGCGGTGATCACGGTCTTCGTGGCCGGTCTGATGGTCGGGCGCACCCCCGAGTACCTGGGCAAGAAGATCGGGGCGCGGGAGATGAAACTCGCCTCGCTGTACTTCCTGGCCACCCCCACGATCGTGCTGTGCGGAGCCGCCGCGGCCTTCGCCACCGGCAACAACGCGACCGCTCTGAACGTCGGACCGCACGGCCTGTCCGAGGTGCTCTACGCGTTCACCTCCGCCGGTAACAACAACGGCTCCGCGTTCGCCGGCATCACCGTGAACACCCCCTGGTGGGACACCGCGCTGGGCCTGGCCATGCTGCTCGGCCGCTTCCTGCCGATGGTGCTCGTGCTCGCCCTGGCCGGCTCGCTGGCCCGGCAGCACCCGGTACCCGAGTCCGAGGGCACCCTGCCCACCCATCAACCCCTGTTCGTCGGGATGGTCGTCGGCGTCACCGTGGTGCTGGTCGCGCTGACCTTCCTGCCCGCTCTCGCGCTCGGACCCATCGCGGAGGGCCTGTCGTGACTGACTGCACCGAGCACAGCGAGGGCCGGGAAGGTACGACGAAGGCGATTCAGCCATGACCACCCCCACCACCCTGCAGAAGCCTCCCGCCGAACGACAGTCCGTCGCCTCCGGTGAGCGTCGCGTCGGTGGCGGCCTGCTCGACCCGGCCCAGCTCTGGCGTTCGCTGCCGGATGCGCTGGTCAAGCTCGACCCCCGCACGCTGTGGCACAACCCGGTGATGCTGATCGTCGAGGTCGGCGCGCTGTTCACGACCGCCCTGGCGATCACCGAGCCGAGCGTGCTGGCCTGGTCTATCGCCGTCTGGCTGTGGCTCACTGTGGTCTTCGCGAATCTGGCCGAGGCCGTCGCCGAGGGCCGCGGCAAGGCCCAGGCGGCAGCGCTGCGCCAGTCGAAACGGGACATGACGGCCCGGCGACTCGTCGACGGCGTCGAGCGCCGCATCCCAGCACCCGAGCTCAAGCAGGGTGACATCGTCGTGGTCGAGGCCGGCGAGACCATCCCCGGCGACGGCGACGTCATCGAGGGCATCGCCAGCGTCGACGAGTCCGCGATCACCGGCGAGTCCGCACCCGTCATCCGCGAGTCCGGCGGCGACCGGTCCGCGGTCACGGGCGGCACGAAGGTCCTGTCGGACCGGATCGTCGTGCGGATCACCCAACGGCCGGGGGAGAGCTTCGTCGACCGGATGATCGCGCTGGTCGAGGGCGCCAACCGGCAGAAGACGCCGAACGAGATCGCGCTGAACATTCTGCTCGCCGCGCTCACGCTCATCTTCCTGCTCTCGGTGGCGACTCTGCAGCCCCTAGCCATCTTTTCCAAGGCGTTTCAGGCGGCGGCCCCGGACACCGCGGCGATCGACGGCAACGGCGTCACCGGCATCGTCCTGGTATCACTGATCGTCTGCCTGATCCCGACCACCATCGGGGCGCTACTCTCGGCGATCGGCATCGCCGGCATGGACCGCCTCGTGCAGCGCAACGTCCTGGCCATGTCGGGCCGCGCGGTCGAGGCGGCCGGCGATGTGAACACGCTGCTGCTCGACAAGACCGGCACCATCACCCTCGGCAACCGGCAGGCCGCGGAGTTCGTCGCCGTCGACGGCGTCGCCACGGCCACCCTGGCCGACGCCGCGCAGCTGTCCAGCCTCGCCGACGAGACCCCGGAGGGCCGCTCGGTGGTCGTCCTGGCCAAGACCGAGTTCGGGCTGCGCGAGCGGGAACCTGGCCTGATGCCGAATGCCACGTTCGTGGCGTTCTCGGCGCAGACCCGGATGAGTGGCGCCGACCTGCCGGACCGTCGGATCCGCAAGGGCGCCGCTGCCGCGGTCATGAAATGGGTACGCGAGCACGGCGGCCATCCCACCGACGACGTCGGTCACATCGTGGACGCGATCAGCGGCAGCGGCGGCACCCCCCTCGTCGTGGCGGAGCACGTCGCCGGGGAGCCGGCCCGGGCGCTGGGCGTCATCCACCTCAAGGACGTCGTCAAGTCGGGGATGCGGGAACGGTTCGACGAGATGCGCCGGATGGGCATCCGCACCGTGATGATCACCGGCGACAACCCGCGCACCGCCAAGGCGATCGCGGACGAGGCCGGCGTCGACGACTTCCTGGCCGAGGCCACCCCAGAGGACAAGCTCGCCTACATCCGCAAGGAGCAGCAGGGCGGCCGGCTGGTCGCGATGACCGGCGACGGCACCAACGACGCACCCGCCCTCGCGCAGGCCGACGTCGGGGTGGCGATGAACACGGGCACGTCGGCCGCGAAGGAGGCCGGCAACATGGTCGACCTCGACTCCGACCCGACGAAACTCATCGAGATCGTCGAGATCGGCAAACAGCTGCTGATCACCCGCGGGGCGCTGACCACGTTCTCCATCACCAACGACATCGCCAAGTACTTCGCGATCATTCCGGCGATGTTCGCCGCGGTGTACCCCGGCCTCGACACGCTCAACGTGATGCGGCTGCACTCGCCGGGCTCGGCGATCCTGTCCGCGGTCATCTTCAACGCGCTCGTCATCGTCGCGCTGATCCCGCTCGCCCTGCGCGGCGTGCGGTACACGCCGTCGAGTGCGAGCGCGCTGCTGCGGCGCAACCTGCTGGTCTACGGCCTCGGGGGCGTCGTCGCCCCGTTCGTCGGCATCAAAGTCATCGACCTGCTCATCCAGTTCATCCCCGGGATCTGATCACCGTGCGACTTCCTTCCTGGCTTTCCCAGCACTTGGCCGCCATGCGGGCCCTGCTGGTCTTCACGGTGCTTCTCGGCATCGTCTACCCCCTCGCGATGGTGGCCGTCGGTCGCCTTCCCGGGCTCGACCACCGTGCCGACGGCTCACTGATCACCGTCGCCGGCCGCGCCGTCGGCAGCCGGCTGATCGGGCAGGCGTTCACCGACGCGGACGGCAAACCCGACCCGCGCTACTTCCAGAGCCGCCCGTCGGCGGCCGGCGACGGCTACGACCCGACCTCCACCTCCGCCAGCAACCTCGGCCCCGAAAGCATTGTGGATACGCCCGCCGACAACCCCGACGACGCGTCGCAGAGCCTGCTCACCCAGGTCTGCGCCCGCAGCCTCGCCGTCGGCACCCTCGAAGGCGTCGACGGTCGGCGGCCCTACTGCACCGCCGACGGTGTCGGAGCGGTCCTCGCCGTGTTCCGCCGTGACGGGTTCACCGGGCCGGTCACCCGGGTCGTGTCGGTCAACCAGACCGGTACCCCGTTCCTCGCCGCCTACGAGGGCGTACCGGTGGAGTCGGCCAAGACCGGTGTGGACTACCGGGACCTGGGTGGGGTCATCACGGCGATCCGTGGTGGCGCACCGACGCCGCCGGCCGTGCCCGCCGACGCCGTCACCGCCAGTGCCAGCGGCCTCGACCCGCACATCAGCGCGGCCTACGCCGAACTGCAGGTGCCCCGGATCGCCCGGGAACGCGGCCTGAGCCCGGAAAAGGTCCGAGCCCTGGTCAAGGACAACACCGACGACCGTGCGCTCGGCTTCCTCGGCGAGCCCGGCGTCAACGTCCTGCAACTCAACCTCGCCCTCGACGGACAGAAGTAGCAGCGACAGGAAGGCAGGGCGGAGCCGAATGCCCCGCGGAGAACTACGGATCTACCTCGGCGCCGCCCCCGGCGTCGGCAAGACGTACGCGATGCTCGAGGAGGCGCACCGCCGCGCCGGGCGCGGCACCGACATCGTCGTCGGGTTCGTCGAGACGCACGGCCGCAAACACACCCAGGCCATGCTCGCCGACCTCGAGGTGCTGCCGCGGACGACGGTGTCGTACCGTGGTGCCGAGTTCACCGAGATGGACCTCGACGCGGTGCTGCACCGCAAACCCGGGGTCGCCGTCGTGGACGAGCTGGCACACACCAACGTGCCCGGCGGCCGCAACGCCAAACGCTGGCAGGACGTCCAGGAACTCCTGGCCGCCGGCATCACCGTCCTGACCACGGTCAACGTGCAGCACCTCGAATCACTCAACGACGTCGTCGCGCAGATCACCGGCGTCGAGCAGCGCGAGACCGTGCCCGACGCCGTGGTCCGCGCCGCCGAGCAGGTCGAACTGGTCGACATGACCCCCGAATCGCTGCGCCGGCGGATGGCGCACGGCAACATCTACCGGCCCGAGAAGATCGACGCCGCCCTCGGCAACTACTTTCGTACCGGCAACCTCACCGCGCTGCGCGAACTGGCCCTGCTGTGGCTGGCCGACAAGGTCGACGACCAACTCGACGCCTACCGCGCCGACCACAAGATCGACGCGACCTGGGAGACCCGTGAACGCGTCGTCGTCGCCCTGACCGGCGGCCGCGAGGGCGACACCCTCATCCGGCGCGCCGCGCGGATCGCGGACCGCACCAAGGGCGCCGACCTGATGGCCGTACACATATCCCGTAACGACGGTCTGGCCGGTGCCGACCCGGCGACGTTGGCCAGGCACCGGGTCCTGGTGGAGAGCCTGGGTGGCACCTACCATCAGGTGATCGGCGGCGACGTGCCCCGGGCCCTGCTGGATTTCGCCCGCGGAGTCAACGCCACCCAGATCGTGCTCGGCGCGTCCAGCCGCGGCCGGTTCGCCCAGATCTTCTCCGCCGGGGTCGGCGTCACCACCACCGCGCTCTCCGGATCCATCGACGTGCATCTGGTGACCCACGAACGGGCCGGGCAGGGGCGCCGCGCCCGGCGCGCGCCGGCGGCACTGTCACGCGGCAGGCGCATCGCCGGTTTCCTGACCGTGCTCCTCGGCCTACCCGCACTCACCTGGCTTCTGCACCTCGGCACCGGGCTCTCGCTGACCAACGACATCCTGCTCTTCCTCGCCGCGGTCGTCGGTGTCGCCCTCATCGGTGGACTGTGGCCGGCCCTGCTCGCCGCCGTGGCCGGATCGCTGCTGCTGAACTGGTTCTTCACCCCGCCAGTCGGTCGGTTCACCATCGCAGAGGGCGAGAATCTGCTCGCCCTCGCCATCTTCGTGATCATCGCGATTGCCGTCAGCTGGGTCGTCGACACCGCCGCGAGCAAGACCCGCCAAGCCGCGCGGGCCGGTGCCGAGGCGCAGACACTGGCGACCGTCGCGGGCGGTGTCCTGCGCGGCGAGCGGCCCCTGATGGCACTGCTGGAGCGACTACGCGAGACCTTCACCCTCGACTCGGTGACCCTGCTGGACCAGGGCGCCGTCGTCGCGGAGGTCGGCCAACCGACCTGTACCCGGTCTACCGACGCGGACGTCGAGGTCAAAGGCGACGACAACCTCGTCATGCTACTCAAGGGCCGTCCCCTGCAGGCCAGCGACCGGCGAATCGTCGAGGCGTTCGCCGCGCAGGCCACCCTGGCGCTGCGGCAGGAGAGGCTGGCCGCGGAAGCCGCGACCGCGAAACCCCTCGCCGAGGCCGATCGGATGCGGACTGCGCTGCTGGCGGCCGTCAGTCACGACCTGCGCACCCCGCTCGCCTCCGCGAAGGCCGCCGTCGCCGGCCTGCGCAGCACCGACGTGCATTTCGACGATCACGACCGCGCAGAACTGCTCGCCACGGCCGACGAGTCGATCGACCGGCTGGTCCGGCTGGTCACCAACCTGCTCGACATGAGCCGGCTGCAGGCCGGAGCCCTGGGCATCGCACCCATCGACGTGGGCGCGGAGGAGATCGTGCCGCGTGCGCTCGACGACCTCGGCCCGGCCGGCCGGACCGTCCGGCTGCTCATCCCGGAGGACCTGCCGTACCTGTACGCCGACCCCGGCCTGCTGGAACGCATCGTCGTCAACCTGTCCGCCAACGCCCTGCGCCACAGCCCGCACGACCAGCCGCCGGTCATCACCGCGAGCTCGCTGGGCCCCGCCGTCGAGATCCGGGTCATCGACCACGGCCCCGGAATCCCCGAAGACCGCTGGGGCGACGTCTTCCTGCCCTTCCAACGTCTCGGGGACCGCGACAACCACACCGGTGTCGGCCTCGGCCTCGCCCTGTCCCGCGGCCTCACCGAGGCGATGGGCGGCACCCTGACCCCCGAGGAGACACCCGGAGGTGGACTCACCATGATCATTTCCTTGCCGACGGCAGCTGGCCGATGACCCGCATCCTCGTCGTCGACGACGAACCCCAGATCGTCCGCGCACTGAGCATCAACCTGCGCGCCCGCGGCTACGACGTCGACACCGCCGCCGACGGCACCTGCGCACTGCGCGCCGCCACCCGCAACCAACCCGACCTGGTCGTCCTCGACCTCGGCCTGCCCGACATGGACGGCACCGACGTCATCCGAGGCCTGCGCGGCTGGACCGCCATCCCCATCATCGTGCTCTCCGGACGCGCCGGCAGCCACGACAAGGTCGACGCACTGGACGCGGGCGCCGACGACTACATCACCAAACCGTTCGGCATCGACGAACTCCTCGCCCGCATCCGCGCGGTCACCCGCCGCACCCAACCGCACGGCGAGACGCCGCCCATCGTCACCATCGGAGAGCACGCCATCGACCTCGGCGCCCGCAGCATCACCGGCGGCGACGCCGACGTGCGACTGACCGCCACCGAATGGCAACTGCTGGAACACCTGCTGCGCCACCCCGGCAAACTGCTCAGCCAGCGCACGCTGCTGCACGACGTGTGGGGCCCGCGACATTTCACCGAAACCAACTACCTACGGCAGTACATGGCCCGGCTGCGCCGCAAACTCGAAGCCGATCCCGCCCACCCCCGCCACCTGCTCACCGAACCGGGCATGGGCTACCGCTTCCGGCCCTGATCGACACCCGGACGATCGTGGGATGTCGCCGCCTTCCAGGCACAGCGGCTCACCCCAGGGCGGCGCCCACCTGGTCGGCCAGGGTCACCGCGACGCGGCGATCGCTCAGCGGTGCGGACGTCCCGGGTGCAGCCTTCAGCAGGTATCGGCCATGCAGCCGGCCGGCGTTCTCTACGAGCAGTTCGATGTCGGTGTCGGACGGCAAACCGTTGCGGTCGACATCCCACACGCTGCCCTTCCACAGGATCTGACCGTCGCGGCGCAGCCGGGCCGGGCCTCCGAGGCCGGCGACGCCGGACTGGTACCGGGCACTGCTCAGGTGCAGGGTGTCCAACAACCGGTCGGACACCTGCCTGATCAGATCCTGGGGCGACCCACCGGTCGCACCGGCGTCGGCGGCGGCCTGAATGCCCGCCAGGTAGCCCGCCTCACGGTGAGCGATCGCCTCCTGCCGACGACCCCACACCGCCAGTTCGGTCACCGCGACACCCACGGCCATCAGCAGCACGAAAGTCTCGACGTCGGACCGGTCGCCGATGGTGAGACGCTGATAGGGCTCGGTGAAGTAGAAGTCGAACCAGACGCCGGCGGACAGCGCTGCCAGGTAACCGGCCGGGCGGTTGCCGAACGCCGCAACGGCGACCACGACCACGACGAGCAGGAGCGCGACGTGGGTGTTCTCGATCCGGGCGCGCAACGGCACCAACATCGTCGAGACGACGAACGGAGCAACGATCGCGAAACCGACGGCGAGCCGGTCTCGTCCGCGCCAGGTGGCCACCACTCGACCATACTCACGAACCACCGCGCGGCGGGACGCCATGTCATTCTCGGCGGCAATCCCGGCTCCCCGAGCGGCACGGGCCGCATGACGGCTGCCGGCGAGCAGTGGACACCCATCGAATGCCGGCTGGTCGAGGCCTTCGGGCATCGCACGCCGCGCAGCTGCCGGGCGGCGATAACCCGGCACGGATGCGCAGCCAGGCGGACCAGGCCTGGTGGAGATCGACGCCGAGCGTCGCACCTGTGGACGCGTGCGCCGCCACCGGAACGGTGACCTTCACTCGATCCGATCGGCGTGTCAGCGCAAGCATTCTGTCCCGCTGGCCGGGCGGTTCCCGCGGGAATTCCCGCGGCGGTCAGCACCGGACAGCACGCGACTTCGTCGACGGACTACTCACGAGACGCATCAACAGTCCTTCAAGGACTGACTCTCGGGAGATGAGTAGACATGGCCGATCAAAGGCTGCGCGAGGAAGCTGTCATGGGCGGTCAGTAGGGAGCGGCAAGCTCGGTCTGGCATCGACGTCGACGCGCCCTCCACGCCGCGCGTACCAAGATTGACCCGTCGCTGACCGGTCAGGTGATCATGGGCTGAACCGGTAGCCCATGCCCGGCTCGGTGAGCAGGTGTTTCGGGTGGGTCGGATCGTCCTCGAGTTTGCGGCGTAGCCGGGCCATGTACTGCCGAAGATAGTTCGTCTCGGTCTGGTAATGCGGCCCCCACACGTCGCGCAGCAGGGCCTGTTGACTGACGAGCATGCCCGGGTTGCGCAGCAGGTGGTCGAGGATCTGCCACTCGGTCGGGGTGAACTTCACGTCGTGGGAGACGGTGCGCCCGGCCAGGTCAACGGCGTACCGGCCGACGGTGACGATGGCGGGGCGCTCGGCGGCGGGCTGGGTGCGGCGCAGGGCGGCGCGGATGCGGGCCAGGAGTTCATCGACGCCGAAGGGTTTGGTGACGTAGTCGTCGGCGCCGGCGTCGAGGGCGTCGACCTTGTCGTGGCCGTCGGCGCGGCCGGAGAGCACGACGATCGGTACGGTGGTCCAGCCGCGCAGCCCGCCGATGACCTCCACGCCGTCGAGGTCGGGCAGGCCGAGGTCGAGGATGACCAGGTCGGGCGGGTTGTCGGTGGCGGTCTTCAGGGCGGTGCCGCCGTCGTCGGCGGTGTCGACGTCGTAGCCGCGGGCGCGCAGGTTGACCCGCAGGGCGCGCAGGATCTGTGGGTCGTCGTCGACGACGAGGATGCGGGTCATTCGGGTACCTCCGGGGTGTGCGCGCCGGCGGGCAGGGTGAGGATCATGGTGAGGCCGCCACCGGGTGTCTCTTCCGGGGTCAGCGTGCCACCCATGGCTTCGGTCAGCCCGCGCGACAGGGCGAGGCCGAGACCGATGCCGGTGTGGTTGTCGCGGTCGCCGAGGCGTTGGAACGGCAGGAAGACGTCGTCCCACCGGTCCTCGGGGATGCCCGGTCCGTGGTCGATGACCCGGATCTCGATGGTGTCGTGGAGCGCGCTGGCGGTGACGATCGGCGGCCGGTCGGGTGGGCTGTGCCGCAGGGCGTTCGCGACGAGGTTGACCAGGATGCGCTCGAGCAGGCCGGGGTCGGCGTGCACGGCGGGCAGGTCGGGCGACAGGTGCAGCGGAACGCTGACGCCGAGGTCGTCGAGGGCCCGCGGGACGACCTCCTCCGCGCCGACGTCGATGGCGTGCACGCCGAGCGCGCCGGCCTGCAGGCGGCTCATGTCGAGCAGGTTCGCGACGAGGCGGTCGAGCTTGTCCAGGGACTCGTCGGCGGTGGCGAGCAGTTCGGCGCGGTCGTCGTCGTCGAGGTGCACGTCGGCGGCGGCGAGCCCGGCGACGGCGGCCTTGGCGGAGGCCAGCGGGGTGCGCAGGTCGTGGCTGACGGCGGCGAGCAGGGCGGTGCGCATCCGATCGGCCTCGGCGAGGGGTTTCGCGGCGGCGGCCTCGGCGGCGAGTCGTTCCTGTCGGACGGCGAGGGCGGCCTGCGCGGCGAACGCCTCGACGATGCGCCGGTCGCTGGCCTGCAGTTCCCGTCCCCGTAGGACCAGGGTGAACCGGTCGTCCGCGGTCACCTCGGCGTCTGCGTCACCCGGTGCGGTGCACGGTTCGCCGCCGACCGATGCCACCACGGTCCAGCCGGGGTTGTCGCGTTCCAGCAGGGTGACCGAGTCCAGGTGGAAGGTTTCGTGGAGTCGTTCCAGCAGGGCGGTCAGTGGCCGGGCGCCGCGCAGGACGCTGCCGGCGACGGTGGCGAGGGTCTGTGCGTCGGCGCCGGCCTGGGCGGCTTGCCGGGTGGTGCGGGCGGCCGTGTCGACGACCCAGCTGACCGCGATGGCCACGACGACGAAGATGATCAGGGCAAGCAGGTTGGTGCCCTCGGCGATGGTGAACCGGCCGGTCGGTGGGGTGAAGAACCAGTTGAGCAGCAGCGACCCGCCGACGGCGGCGAGCAGGGCGGGCCACAGTCCACCGATCAGGGCTACGCCGACGATGGCCGCGAGGAAGAGCAGGATGTCGTTGGTCAGCGACATGTGGGGTGCGACATGTAGCAGCCAGGTCAGCGCTGGGAACCCGACCAGCACGGTCAGGAACCCTGTGATCCGCCGCCGGCGGGACAGTGCTGCCGGCAGCCGCCGGGTGACGCGGCCACGACGGACGCGTTCGTGGTTGACCAGGTGCACGTCGATGCTGCCGGAGCGGGCGGTGGTGGTGACGCCGACGCCGGCGGAGAAGAGTTGGGCGAGCCGGCCGCGGCTGCTCGCGCCGAGCACGATCTGGGTGGCGTTCGCGCCGCGGGCGAAATCCAGCAGCGCTGCGGGGATGTCGCCGCCGATGACCTGGTGGTAGGTGCCGCCGAGGCTCTCGATCAGGACGCGTTGGCGGGCCAGCGCGGCCGGGTTCGCGCCGGCGAGGCCGTCGTTGCGGGAGACGTGTACGGCTATCAGGTCGGCGCCTTTGGTGCGGGCCGCGGTCCGGGCGGCGCGGCGGATGAGGGTGTCGCCTTCGGGGCCGCCGGTGAGGGCGACGACGACGCGTTCGCGGGTTTCCCAGGTGGTGTCGATGTGGTGGTCGGCGCGGTAGGCGTCGAGTTGGTCGTCGACCTTGTCGGCCAGCCACAGCAGGGCCAGTTCGCGCAGGGCGGTGAGGTTGCCGGTGCGGAAGTAGTTGCCGAGGGCGGCGTCGATGTTCTCGGGCCGGTAGATGTTGCCGTGTGCCATTCGCCGGCGTAGCGCTTCGGGGGTCATGTCGACGAGTTCGACCTGTTCGGCGGCGCGGACCACGGCGTCGGGTACGGTCTCGCGTTGTTCGACGCCGGTGATCTGCGCGACGACGTCGTTGAGTGATTCGAGGTGCTGCACGTTGACCGTGGTCAGGACGGTGATGCCGGCGGCCAGGAGTTCCTGGACGTCCTGCCAGCGTTTGGCGTTGCGGCCGCCGGGCACGTTGGTGTGTGCCAGCTCGTCCACGACGGCGACGGCGGGCCCTCGGGCCAGGAGCGCGTCGAGGTCCATCTCGGTGAACTCGGCACCCCGGTACGACACCGTCGTCCGCGGCAGCACCTCGAGGTCGGCGAGCATGGCCTGGGTGTGTTTGCGGCCGTGCGTCTCGACGAACCCGACGACGATGTCGGTGCCGCGCCCGGCGCGCCGGTGCGCCTCCTCGAGCATCGTGTACGTCTTGCCGACGCCCGGGGCGGCACCCAGGTAGATCCGTAGTTGCCCGCGTGCCACCCCAGGTCTCCTCACTGCCGCGCAACCAGGGCGAGGCCGAGCCTGAGGACGTTGACACCCGCCTCGCCCGGGAAATCCGAGCGCCTGATCGTCGGTGTGCTCAGGTACAAGTGTGCGCACGCTGTCGGTGTCCGTGCCGCGGATCTCGGGTGACACGCGGCGCTCGATGCCGCCGGCACTGCGAACGGCATCGCCGTGAGCCAGCCGAACCATGATCAGCCACGACAGCTTTTGTGATCACGCCTGTCAGCAGCGTTGACGCGATGACTACGCCGCTGCGCGCATTTTTGACGCGCTGTTGACGCCGTCGCTGGTCCGGCCGCCTGACGTACCGCCGCCGACATCGACGCGATCGCGCTGCTCGCCGCGCCGAGCATGCACCGCGCCCTCACCGACCTGAACCGGCACGGCGGCGCCGACCACCACCGCCGCGCACATCATGCTGCGCCGGATAGGGGCTGAACCAGCCGCGCTGAGCTCAGCGCGGCCGCGGATCCGGCTCGGCGCCGGCGACGGCCCGGACGGCCGCCGCAGCGGCGATGGCCGGCACGTAGGCGAGGCTGGAGAAGTAGTCCACCCCGGTGAGGCACATCACCTTCCACCAGGCGTGCTGCTCGGCATGCGCCTCGCCGGCGGTCGGCCCGACCGGCTGCACCTGATGCCTGAGCAACCACCGGGCCAAGCCGCCCGCGGGCTGAGAACGCGACGCGGCAACGTTCACCACCGCCGGTATGGCGGTCTCCTTCGGCGCCCGTGCCGGGGCACCGGTACCACGTGCTCTCTTCGCCACGGGACACCACGCTACGACACCGGCGCACGAGCTGCGTCGGTTGGATCATTTCTGATCGGCGTAGCGTCCTCCCAGGCTGCCAGCATGGCGGTCACCCCGCACCGATGCATCCCAGAGAGCGGAAGACCGACTGAGACCGGTAGCGGTACGCAACAGCCACCGGCACCTGAAAGACACGCCACATCATGCTATGGCATGTCACCGTCCTGGTCCTGGGTGAGTTCGGCCAGGACGTCAGCCGCATCGCGTGAGCCGCTGGCGGCAAGACGGCGTAGTTACTCGAAGTCGTCCTGCTCAGCCGCGAGCTGGACAAGCTGGTCGACGGCGTCGGTGCTGCCGGCGTCGGCGAGACGACGCAACTCGCTCATATCACCCCGCTCGCCCGCCAGTTCGACGAGCTGATCGACGGCGTCGCGGTCACCTTCGGCCATACGTGCTCGAAGGTCCCGCAGATCATCGTCGGACATATCGGGAACCTCTCGTTGAGGCGGCTACCGTCCGCCGCACGGCAGGAGCATAGGGGTCGTCGCCACCCGGCACGGTGGTCAAGCCTCGCCGGAGGCGAGTCTCGACGGTGCGGTACGGATTGACGCTCGGCTTCGGGCCGTCGATGTCAGACCCGAGGCGGTAGCCGATGCCTCAGTACTCGCATCAGCGGCACCGACGAAGTTCGCAGTGCCTACGCAGAAAGAAGGTCCGGCTGTTCCGAACGGCACGGTTGGCGAGGAACCCGTCGGGTTCGGTTCGGGGCGACGATGACGCGGGCTCTGAGCCGGCATCTCATTCCCGGCTCGATATCTGCTCGAGCGTCTACCGGCCATCAGCCGCCTGGGTCCGTCGTTGGATCGACTGCACGTGGACGATGTTTCGTTAGATGGGTGACCATCGCCTACCAGCCGATGACACTGACAGGCATCGCTGGCCATCTCTCTCATCCGAGCGACGAGAATTAGGTGGAAGCACGTCTGGGAGTTCTTCGAGGAATATCGGTGGGCCTCGATCGAAGAGCGACCAGGGCTGCTTCGTAATGAGCCGCATGGTAACAACGGCGCAGGTTGGGGGCGCGGACGCCGGCGATGGCGATGGCGATGGCGCCAGCATGCCCGGGGGCCCGGGTGGTTCAGGTAGGTACATGCGTATCAGCGGAGTTGGTGACGATGGCAGCTGGTGATTCGGTGTATCCTTCTTTTCCATATTTGGTCGTTAGCGTTCATGATCCGTCTACGGCCGGCGGGAAGGCTGTGGTTCTCATGGGCTGTCAAGTGGTTGACGCTGCCGCTCAGTCTGCGTGCTCGAACCCCTTTTTCGTCGGCAATTTCGTGCCAGGGTCAGAACTTCTCGCGTACTCCGCGACACAAGCGCCCCTTCGATCCTTCGGAACGTTGCGTTGGACGCAGGGGCATGCACCGCACTTGATCGGGCGTGGTCACACGCCTGGTCACAGCGTTGATCAACTTCTCCGGGATTGGGCGAAATTGGGCGGCACGACGATGTTGTTCTGTCCGATTCTGCGTACATAAAGACACGTACCGGCATCGCTTGATAGAAATGTCTGGGGGTCAAGGGGTCGCAGGTTCAAATCCTGTCAGCCCGACCAATCTGACCAGGGGATATGCAGAAGGCTGCATATCCCCTGAGCTGTTCCGGGGCGATGTGGTCGCCTGGTGGTCGCACCCGAGCACGGATCTTGCAACCGTCCTCGTCAAGCTGCTTCTGGATGGGCCTTGTCGAGGGCTGCCGCGGTGGCGTCCACCGCTTCTTGGGCTACTTCCTGGGTGAGGTGGCCGTAGATGTCGACGGTGGTGGCCAGGTTCTTGTGGCGCAGGGTCTTGGAGACCATGGCGATGGGGACGCCGGCGCTGAGCATGATGGTCGCCGCCAGGTGACGCAGGTCGTGGACTCGGATGCGAGGCAGGGCCGCCTCGGCGGCCAGCTGCCGGAATCGACCCAGGACGTACTGCGGTCGCTGAGGCTGCCGATCCGCGCGGGTGAAGACTAGGCCGTCCGGGTCGGTCGTCTCTCGGCATCGCTGCCGGCGTAGAGCGTCGACGGCGCGGTGGGACAAGGCGACCCAGTCGCGGCTGCCGTCGGTCTTGGGGTCGCTGAGCATCGTTCGGGAGTTGTTGATGCTGACCAGGGTGTGCCGGACGAAGAGCACGCGGTTGTCGAGGTCGACGTCTGTCCAGTGCAGGCCGAGGACTTCGCCTTTGCGCATGCCGGTACAGATCATCAGCTCGAACAGGTCGGCCAGCGGGTCGTCGACGCGGTGGCAGTAGCGCAGGAACCCTTCGGCTTGGCGGGTGGTCCAGCAGCCGAGGTCTCGGCGCGGTGGCCGGGGCAGGCCTGCGTATCTGGCGGGGCTGTGGGGCAGGCGTCGTTGTTTGACGGCGTCGTTGAGGGCGCTCGACAGGGTGGTGATGCACCGGGCCAGGGTGACGTGCCCGCGGCCGGCGGCGACCGGTTGGCGGATGAGTTGTCGGACGTGTTCGTGGGTGAGGCGTTCTAGGCGGACGGCGCCAATCGCGGGGATGAGGTCCTGGTCGATGTAGGCGCGGTAGCGCAGCACGGTGTTGGGCTTCAGATTCGGAGACTTGGTGTCCAGCCAGGAGGTCAGGTATTGGGCGACGGTCTCGGCGTCGTCGAGGTGTACGCCGGCTCGCTCGCACTCGAGGACCTTGCTGAGTGCCTCGGATGCCTCAATCTTGGTGGCGTAGCCGCTGCGGCGCATGGTCTTGCGCTTGGCAGCGACCGTCGGGCGGTCGACGGCGAACGCCCAGACGCCGTGCCTGGGGTTGGCGAGCTTGGGGCAGCGGGTGCCGAGCTGCCTGCCGTTGTTGTCGCGGCAGGCGCAGCGGCGGTAGACACGGCCCCGGTTCGGATTCGGCCTCATGACGGGCCTCCTTGCGTCTCGGTTTCGGTCGGTCCGGTAGCCGTGCCCCGTCAGGGTGCGACCACAACGCGACCACCGGTGATGTCACCCCTGCGTGTGACGTCCGGAGTTGAAACTCGGTCAAGGGTTCTGGCGCGGGGGGCTAGGCGTGGCCGGGCGACGGATCAGACACCACGACGAACCGCTGATCAGGCCGGCACAGACTCGCGATCGCTCGCTTCTCATGGTTGGACGCCACGTATACCGTGACCTCGGCGAGCCGCTCGGCGATGTCCGTGGTGATGCGCGACGCGACCGGGCAGATCACTGCTACCACAAGGCTGCCGCAGAGCACCGAGACGCCCATCGCTTGCTCGGGGTCGCCCTTCAACACCCAAGGCGTCGTCCCGGTCCGCTCGTTCACTTCCCGTTCGACGATGGGCTGCAGCTGCTGCTGACGCTCGAGCAGCGCCGCCACCCGCGCCTCGTGCTGCTGCGCCTCCTTCGCACGGCGGGCTGCAGCCGTTGCCTGCCGCCGCACGTCGCGTTCTTGCTTCTGCTGAAGCTGTTCGCGGAGATCCGTCATTGAGGCGTCGGTGTCCGCCTGGGCGTGCCGGACCGTGTCCGCGTGCTGCAGATAGGCCGGGCTCGTCCACCACCTACGCGGGGTGAATCCGCGGAACCTCGGAGCGGTCGGCTCGCGGCGAGACAAGTCTGCCGGGGGAAGAACCGTGTGGACGGCGTCGTCGCGACAGATGAGACCGACGAACACGTCCAAAGGCAGGGTGACTGCCTCCCAGCGGCCGTGGCCCGGGCACGGCGGTCGTGACGGCAGATCGCTGTACCGCGAACACTTCTCCGGCGGGCAGCGCTCGACTACCAGGCGCGCCACCGGACCCGCTACCTGAATATCGTGCTGGTCGAGCTCCACGGTGACGGCCGGTAGGTCGTCGACGACGAGCCGATCGAACACCCACACCACCTCGACCCCGTCCTCGGCATAGCGGGCTGTCCGAGCACGGGTTTCATCCACATGTTGTTGCGCCAGTTGCGCCTCCCACGCCACCCGGCGGCTACCGTCGGGGGAGACGGCCAGTACGTCTGCACGCCATCGCTGGCCCGGCCCGGCGGCCTCCAACTCGGCATGCCAGCCGGCCCGACGCACGGCAGCGGCGATTGCCGACTTGAGCAGCCGGTGAGCAGCGGTCTCGCCGTTGAGTGGGCAGTCTCGCTGAGCTGCGTCATGCGCGAAGAAGCGTAGACCCAGCGGCGACACCTTGGCGTGCATGGACCTACCGCAGGCAGTGCAGCACAGCGCAACGCGGGGCCGTACCCGGTGGACGCTCTGCCAGGACGCGCCGATTCCGAGATCAGCAAGAGTCGAATCGATCAGCCCGCCCGAAGCGTGGGCAATCAGCGGCATGCGTCGATGGTGCGCTCGACTGCCGTGACGACGCTATGCCGTTTCCAGCCGCCCAGTGCGCCGTTCCCAATGACTTCGGCCCGCCTGGACGAGATGGAGCCCGGCGGGTGCGATGGCGATGGTTCCCAGCAGCGGCCGTAGGGCGTTCTCAGGAGGGCACGGCAGCAGCAGATTCGCAAGAACGGCAAGAGTGCGAAGCTGAAGGTGACCCTTAACATCGTGGTCATGTGCCGCGGCCCGGCCGACCTGGCCGGCTCGGCGCGAGCGGACGACTCAACCCGCTGACAGCACACCAGGGCAAGTGGGTAGCCCTCGAAGCACACGATCATGTCGCACAACAGGTGCGACACGACACTATGCCCTCCGCAGAGGATCTTGTGATGGTTGAAGGAGTTCCGCTCAAGCCGCGCCTGGAACCCGGGCAGTACCGGGGTCGCTGGTCGGTGCCTGACGAAACCGGAGTACTTCAGCACCTCGACGGTGACCTCAACCTGCCCGCTGGGCGCCCTCCGACCGTGTCGGTGACGGGCCGGGTCCCGCTGCTGGTGGAACAGGGCGATGGGATTCACCTCTGCCGGCTTTCCCCAGCATTTCACCCACCCGCTGGTTGTTGGTGAGCTCAGGAACGGGCCGACCGTCATGCTCCTGGACGCCGAGGTGCAGAGTTGGCACGCCGAGCAGGCGTTCATTGACGCCCGAGCAGCGTTGGTAGGACCACCGCGAGCGGCACTCGACGGACCACTCACCTTCGACACCATCAGGATCCAGATCACCGGACTGGACGCCTACGCCGGTATCGGGCCTATCAAGTCGTTCACCTTTCCCACCGACGCCCAAGGCTTCTACAAGCACAAGTGGCAAGTCGAACCTAACCCGGACAGCACCCAGTCGTGGACCGACGAGCACGCCACGGTCACCATCTCCTGGCCCAGCGCCATCGCGCAGGAGTTCGCATTCTTCCGCATGGCGTTCAGTCCGCAGCTCACCATCGAACTCGCACAGCCCATCGGCTTCGAGGACTGCCTGGATGAGTGGATCGAGCCCCTGCGACGGATCATCTCTCTGGCTACGGGCCGAACCGAAGACATCACCTTCCTGAGCGTGGGCCGCCCCGGCGCCGGCGACCGCCACGACGAGTTCCAGGTGTACGGCCACAAACTCGACCAAGTCCCGTTCGCCACCCGGGACAACGTCGTCCGCAAGATCCGCACAGCGTTTCGCGCGAACACGGAACAGCTGTCGCCCCTGCATCTGCTGCGTGCGTGGCAACGGCTGCGCGACGAGCATCATCCGCTGCTGGAAACGTACGGGGCATCGATCGTCCTGCCGCGACAGCACCCCCGCTCGTCATACCTGCTGCTGGTGCAGGCCCTGGAAGGGCTATACGGCCACGAACACCAAGCCGAGTACGACCAGCGCGTCGTTGCGCACATGACGAAGCGAGACGACGCGCTGGCTGCTCTCGCGCCCCTGCCGGACCTGCCGGCAAATGTCATGAAGTTCCTTAAGAAGTATCTGATGCGCAAGCCGCACGGCAGTCTCGACAGCTGTTTAGACGAGATGTTCACGTCGCTGCCCTACGACGTGCGAGACGAACTCAACGCGACCCTGCTGGTGCAGCAGATCAGCCAGGACGCCGGACAGTCAGTGGGCCTGCTTGAGGCGCTCCGAACCGTGCGTAACGGCCTCTCCCACGGCACCAAGGGCTACCCGACCCAGGATCTGCACGCCGTCGTGCAGATCCTCGACCGAGTGACACGTGCGCACATGCTGCGCGTCCTGGGCTGCGGGCCCGACGCGCAAGACCATGCCGCCCGAGGCGACCGCCTGTAGGCCGGTCGAACCGTCACACACCCTGCTGGCCGGCTCCGGGTCGGCTTCCCCGTGCCGTCGTCACATGCGAGCGCCCGGCGCTCCCGTTCCCACCAGAACTATTTGCGGCCGTACGTGGTCGGGTCTACCCCCGCAGTGCCGTCGCGGTGCTGGCACCTGCTCACGACCATGGGCACTTTCGGCTGGAGCTCGCTCGGATCCAACGACCGATGGGGAGCGCGGTCGGTCCTCGATCCTTGCTGGGGCCTCGACCGGATCATCGCTGCGATAGCGCAGATCAGCGACGAGCAGATCGGTCGGTTCCCTGGCGCTCGCTGCCGCGGCGCGCCGACATCGGTGTCATCCTTCACGACCGGTGCGGCGCCTCGTAGACTACCGGCGGCGGTCACGCCCGCCCGTCTCCGAGCCGCTGGCGCCCACGCCGCAGGTGATGATCGAGGACAAGCCGTCACCGACGCAGCGTGACTTCCACAGCCGACCATTCTTCGCGAAGGGCGTGGGCCTTCGCCAGAGGGACATCATGGGCAAGCGCAGCCGGGCCATCCGCGCCGAGATGGCGCAGGCCGGGCAGAACTACACCCGCGCCGCCGCCACGGCGGCCGAGACACCACTGGGCGAGGGCGGGGTACGCAGCAGCGGCGAGGCCGCCGTCGAGCACGTCAGACGCCTGCTGCGAGCGCAACTGGCCACCGACGATGCCCGCTACGAGCGCTTGGAGGAACTTGAACAGGAGGGATATCGCATCGTCGACGGTGGGCAGGTTGGCACTGACGGGTGGAACATCCTGGACTGGCACACCGACGAGGTGATCGCCGAAGGCGACGACGGGTGGGACGGCTACACCGCCGCCACCAAACGGCTCTGCCCCGACGGCAAGTGGGTCCACATCGACAGCGTCGACGACGATCTGCCGTTGCCGCAGGTGAGCACCCCGGGGGTGCCGCCGTCGCTGGGGCAGGCCCTCGACGAATGGATCAGCCAGTCCGACACGTCGGTCGAGGAGATCGCGCAGTTCGTCGGCTGGTCCGTCGAGAAGGTCCGCCAGCACCAGTAATATCGCCTGTCCGTTAGGGGCCACGCAGCCGCAGCCAGACGCCGACCGGCTGGACTGGCATACGT
Organism: Actinoplanes sp. NPDC026623; assembly: GCF_040638275.1. Classification (NCBI taxonomy): domain Bacteria; kingdom Bacillati; phylum Actinomycetota; class Actinomycetes; order Micromonosporales; family Micromonosporaceae; genus Actinoplanes; species Actinoplanes sp. NPDC026623. The sequence goes on from NZ_JBEZXZ010000080.1 coordinate 21,914, forward strand.
CATTCCGGCCAGCACCTCCAGTGCCCGCCGGTACCTCCGGCAGCTAGTGTTGACGGCCCGGCCCACCCGCATGTAGTCGACTTGCGAGAACCTGTGACTTCACTTCCAGAGATCAACTGGCATCAGCTTCGCGGCAAAGCGCCGTCCGGGTCGCAACGGGATGGTTTCGAGGAACTGGTCAGCCAGCTGATGATCTCCGGCGACCTCCTCTCGTGGCCGACCGGCACGCGGTTCAGCACCTTCGGCAATCCCGACGGCGGCCGCGAAGGACGTGGCGAACTCCCCGACGGCACCGTCTGGGCGTGGCAAGCGAAGTACCTGTTCAGGCTCGAAACCGCCGAACTGCAGCAGATCGCGAAGTCAATCAAACGAGTCCTGCAGAACGAGCCAAAGCTGACGCGGTACTTCGTTCTGCTGCCATATAACCCTCCAGCTGGCGATACGGCTGAGGCCAGCAGCGCGTGGACCAAGTGGAGTGAGTACGTCAAGCGATGGGAGGCGAAGGCTCAGGCCGCCGGCCTCGATGTGGAGTTCACCTACCTCGGCGAGACTCAGCTCAACAGTTGCCTGCTGCAGCCCGCGCAGGTCGGGCGCCTTCGCTACTGGTTCGACCTCGAAGCGTTCTCCGAATACCGATACCGGGCGATCGCGGAACGCGCTGCCGCCGACGCCGGCGGACGCTACACCCCGGAGCTGAGTGTCAGACTGCCGATCGCCGGGGTCTTCGACGGCCTCGCCCGGACACCGGACTTCCAGCAGAAGATCCGCGTGGCATTGGCGGCCGTGCGCACCGGCCGCGGTACCTACGGCTTCTCAACGCCGGAAGAGCGATCTGAACTGTTCGGGTCGGCAATCTCCGCGCTCGGGGGACACCTAGACGAGCTCGAGACGCTGATGCTCAACGCGATCGAGCAAGCCGGTCGGCCAGACGGGGTCCTGCCTGAGTTCACCGCTCGGGTTGAAACCGCCAGAGCAGCCCTGGAAGCTGTCGCCGGCCTGCTGAGAAAGCACTCTCTACGGGACGGCAGGTATTACCACGGCAACGCCGCCAGTCTCTACCACCAGATCAACGAAAGCCGGACCGCCGTCGCCGGCGTTAAGGAGCTGACCGCCAGTCGGGGCTGGCGCAGCTTCGGCGAGGCCGCTGTCCTCGTGACCGGCACGGGAGGAGCAGGCAAGACACACCTGCTCTGCGACCTTGCCACGGCCCGTACTGCTAACGACCACCCGACGATCATCGTGCTCGGCGAACACTTCGAACGCGGACCGATCGAGACTGACCTCGGCAGGATCATCGGCTTCACCAACCCGGCTGACCAACTACTCGCCACCTTCGACGTCGCCTGCCAAACCGCAGGCGAGATCGGGCTGGTCATCATCGACGGTCTAAATGAGCCGCATGACCGAAGCCTGTGGAATCGATACCTCAACAGCTTCCTCAACGAGGCTGCCAAGTTCCGCTACATCCGGCTCGTGCTCTCCTGCCGAACCGAGTTCCTCCCAGACACCCTCTCCGAGACACTGCTCGAACGGCTGCCCGATTTCCAGCACACAGGGTTCGGGGAAGTTCCTCAAGACGCGATAAGTCAATTCCTCGACTGGTACGGCATCGAACGCCCGTCCTTTCCCATGCTGGACCCCGAGTTCACGAATCCCCTGTTCCTCAAGCTGCTCTGCACCACCATGCAAACACACAACGAGCGGCGGTTCCCCCGCAACGGAATCGGCACCACCTGGGTCTACAAGAACTTCCTCGAGGCGATCAACGACCGACTCGCCGCCCTAGAACGCTGCGACTACAGCCGCAACAACGCGTTGGTCCGCCAAGCTGTCGAGCAGATCGCCACGGCGATGCACGCCCACAGGCGCCAACTGCCCTGGAACGAAGTCGAAGCGCTCACCGGCGCTCTCCTGCCCGGCCGCACATGGAGTCAAAGCCTGCTCAACGGCCTGCTGAAGGAGGCGGTCCTATCCGACCTGCCGACGGAGCGCGGCAACTACATCAAGTTCGGCTACGAACGACTCGGCGAGATCGCCCTGGCACAACTCATCGCAGCCGGCACCCCAGCCGCCCTCGCCGAGCGGCTCGGCCCCATGGCCGAACAGTGGTACCGGCACGCAGGCGTCCTCCAAGCCCTCGCATCCGTCCTGCCGGAAATCCACGACGTCGAACTGATCGATGTCCTCTCAATCCCCGTCAACGAGTATCACCACAGTGCCCACACCGACCTGCTGCTGAGCATCGCCTGGCGCAATCCCGACGCGATCACCGATCGCACCGTCCAGCTACTCACCGACCTGCTGGCAAGCCCCGACTTCACCGACCAAGCCCACAACACACTGCTCCAGGTCGCCACCATCCCGGGACACAACCTGAACGCCGAATGGCTCCACGTCCAACTCGCGAACAGATCCCTGGCACAACGCGACGCGACATGGTCCTACTTCTGCGACCGACAGGACGAAGCCGGCGGCCACCTATCCGCTCTCACCGACTGGGCCTGGTCGGACGCAAGCAGCACAGCGACCGACGACACCAGGCAACTGACAGCACTCACCCTCGCCTGGGCGCTCAGCGCCACGCACCGGCCGATCCGCGACAACGCCACCAAGGCCATCATCGCGCTGCTCGAGCCCGCCGCGCACCTCTACCCATCCATCCTGCAGCGATTCGTCGACTGCGACGACGACGCCATCGAGGAGCGCCTCCTAGCCGTCGGCTGCGGCATCGCCCAGCGCGCCCAAGACCCAGTCGTTGCCTGGACCATTGCTGAGGCGATCCGAGCCCACACCGTCGACTGCGGCTATTGGCCGCAGAACTACCTCAGCCGCGACTACGCCCGCCGAGCCATCGAAGCGGCACTGGACCATGGATGGCACCCCGGCAGCGGAGACCTCGCCACTCAGGTGCGGCCGCCGTACCGGAGCGACTGGATCGAACCGCAACGCTCGACCATACAGATCGAGGAACTCGGCGGCCCGCCCGACTACCGATACAGCACCGTAAGTCACCCACTCATGTCCGACTTCGATGACTTCCGCAAGCATCTGGTTGAGGGCCTACCACGCCGCTTCCACCTCGACGGCGAAATCGACGCGGACTACCTCGGCCGAGTCATGTTCGACCAAGTGGTACACCTCGGCTGGACCCCAGAGACTTTCGGCGACATCGACCGACGCCGTCGATACCGCACGGGCGACGACAAAGAGCCAGAAGGCTTCGCTCAGAAGTACATCTGGACCGCATACAAACAGCTCGTCGGGCGGATGACCGATCGATTCCCGATCGACCCGCGCTACCGTGACGAACAACGAACCACCTACGAGACCCCGCTGGACATACGCGGCCACGACATCGACCCGACCGTGCTGCTGCGGCGTGACGAGAACCGCGTCTACGCCGACACTCCAACCACCTGGTTTGCGCCAGCCGCCGCCACCTTCCCGCACGGCCTGGACGACACATGGGCCACCCACGACCAGCACAGCCCACCGGTCGACCACCTCATCACCTGTACCGATGCGGCCGGCGAACGATGGCTGGTGCTGGAAGGCGACTACAAATGGTCCCAACCGCAATATCCGGAGGAGGCCGCCGCTGACGCACCCCGTCACGTGACCTGGGCACAGATCCGCTCGTACCTCATCAACGCCGAGGACGTCGACACCTGGACCACATGGGCAATAGACCAGAACTGGTACGGCCGGTGGATGCCAGATTCGGGGAGCCCCACGGGACTGCTGCTGGCAGATCACCCCTACAAAGGCGGCTGGCCGACCCTGGATGCGGACGACCACGACGACCATCGGTTGCCAGGGCAATTTCTGCTAACCACCGCCTGGTACGGCGGTCTGGCGAACGACCACGACCAGTCTCACAGCAAGCATCTCCGTACCTACGCACCCTCGACCGCGTTCTGCACCTCATTGGGCCTTCAGTGCGTCGACGAATTTCGATGGGGTCGCGATCGCGAAATCATGGCAGAAAGCTTCGCGGCCCGGGAAACAGGGCCGGACTCGGTGCACGTACGAGCTGACGTCGCTCGTGCAGGACTCGCTAAAGAAGGAAAGGTCTTGTTCTGGACAATCCTGGCAGAGAAGGAGACCACGCTACCTGACCACCGATTCCCTAGAGACGGGCGACCGCTTCTACGGAGCTACTCCGCCTCGTACCTCCTCGACGAGACGAAGATTCGGCTAGTGGGCGCCAGCGCCCGCACGCTGCACGCTGGCGGCGAGGTGTCGAACACCAGTGACTGGAATCTTCCTCTGAGCATCCCACTCTGACAGCAACACGCGTCGGTGACACGTGGCGAAAGACTGAGTCGCGTCGCGTCGCGTCGCGTCGCGTCGCGGCACAAGGCGCCAAGGGTCTTGACAGAGAACGAGGAGGCCGAATGGCGATGTATTCTTTTCAGAGAGTGCCTGATCTGAAACCGTCCAGACCCGACAGCGATGGGGAGAGTTGCACTTCTCATGAGCTGTCAAGGGGTCGGTCCGACGCAAGTGCGAGATACTCGATCACGCCGCCTTCCCGCAAACCAGAATCCGCCAGATGTGCCGCAGCGATTCCTACTTCACTAGCGCCGATGATGGTGGGGCGGATTGAATGGTAGGTACCGCACTTGATTGGGCGTGGTCACACGCCTGGTCACAGCGTTGATCAACTTCTGCTGGATTGGGTGAAATCGGGCGGCACTGTGGTGCCGTTCTGTCCGTTCTCATGTACATTTAGACATAGGCTGACAGTGCTTAACCGAATTGTTATGCGACTGGGGGTCAAGGGGTCGCAGGTTCAAATCCTGTCAGCCCGACGATCAAGAAGGCCGTTCACCGGAGTGTTATCCCTGGTAAACGGCCTTCTTTGCGTCTTCCTTGATCCTCAAATTCCTACTTGCCTATCTGGCTTTGGGGACCGTTTAGGGACCAGACGACACATTCACGGACGCCTTGACTCTCGTTTGCCCTGGTCAGACAGCGCGTAGCCGGGGGACCTCGGGAGAACGCGGGGCACGCAGGTGGGCGCTGAGCGCGTCGCCGGCCTCGCTGATCGAGCGCTGATCCGGATGCAGGTACCGCTGAGTGGTGGTCAGCGAACCGTGCCCGGCGATCTTCCGCAGCACGTGAACGTGGACGCCGGCATCGGCTAGCCAGGTCAGGCCGGTGTGCCGCAGGTCGTGGCGTCGCAGGTGCTCGTAACCCAGCTTGGTGACCACCTCATCCCAGTGCGTGGCGTCCCGCAGCACGGCGGTACTGATCCGGCCGCCGCGCGGGCCGGTGAACAGCCGGGCGTCCGGGCCGGCCGCCGAGTCGAGCCGCTCGATCACCATCGGCCGGACCTCTTCGATGATCGGCACTTTCCGGGCGCGCTTGCCCTTGGTGCCCTTGTCGATCAGCCCGCCCGGTCCCGGTGTGGTCTGCCTCCGCACAGTCCATGTCCACGTTGCTCGGTCGATGTCCCCGGCGCGGACGCCGGACACCTCGCCGATCCGGGCCGCAGTGCAGGCAGCGAAGGTGACGATGTGCCCCCATCCGGTGAATTGGCCGTGCGACCGGGCGACCAGGGCGTCCGCAAGGGTGGTCAGTGACTCCCAGCTCGGCAGGGCGAGCGAGCGGGGGTCGTCCAACTCGTCTTCGGCCTGCTGATACTCGCGCTGCCAGCCCTTGACCCGCGCGACGTTGTGATCCACCAGGCCGTCACGCATAGCTTGTTCAAGCACTCTGACCAGGATGGCAAGGGTGTTCTTGACGGTGGATCGGCTGCACTCGTCCTCGATCCACGAGTAGACGGCCCGGTCCACCACGCCGTTGGTGATCATTGCCGTGGGGATGTGGCCGAGGGTCGGCACGACTCGTAGCCGCCAGCCGGCCATGTACGGATCGAGGGTCTTGCGCTCCAACCCGCGGATGGCCAGCGGCATCACGTCCGCGCCGTACTCGGCGAGTCGCTGGGTGGCCGCGGCCGGGTTGATCCCGCCGTTGGCTGCGCGGATCATGCCGTCGATCCACTCCTGAGCCTGCTCGGGTGTCTCCGTCGAGTGCGACTTGGATCGCCGGTCGCCGGTCGCTGGGTCGGTCCAGCGCACGCGAGCTTTGTAGGGCTTGGGCCGTCCGGCGCGGTACTCCACGTCGGACTTGACTGAAACACTGAGGGGTAGGTGTTGCGCTGTGCTGGTCACGCTGCCTCCGGGGTGACTCGACGGCTGGCCAGCCACGCGCGCACGTCCTCGATCGAGTACATGATCACGCGCTCGGACAGGGCGATGAACGGCGGACCTTGCAGCGGCCGGGCGGTCCGCCAGCGGCGCACGCTGGACGGATCCACGCGCAGCATCCGCGCCAGCTCCTCAGTGGTGATCAGTTCGGACTCTGCGGCGGTCGTGTCGATGCTGTCTACGGCCCTGAGTCGCACGGTGACGGCCTCCCGGTGCTGTGGTGCGATGCTGGCGAGGGTACGAGGGTCGATGTCTCTGCGGGCCTCTGCACGGCCCCCTGAGAGCCACGCTGAGCCAAGATCTCCGATGTCCTGGGATGTTCCTGTGCGCGTGGCCGGAATCATCCCGGATCCTCCGTGTTTCAGCCGATCTCCCATGATCAGTCGTCCCCCTCGCTGTCACTCACGCTGTCACTGCCGTTTCCGCAGGTCAGATCGGGTTGAGTGACACCAGTGACAGGAGTGACAGCGGTGACACCCGGCACCCGGTACCGGCCGCCCGGCTCGGCCGCAAGTTGGCCATCGGCGAGCATCCGCGAGCACGTCTGCCGCACGGTGTCGGCCTTGAGCCCGACGCCCTCCGCGATGCTCTTCGGCGTGCTGCCCGGTGTGCTGCGCAGCCACCGCAGGATCTTGACGCGGGTGTCGCTGATCTTGTGGTCCTCGGCCGGGCCGTCGAGCATCCGCCACGCGCCGTCGCTGGGGTCGAACGCCAGCGGGTACTCGGCTTCGTCCACGTCGCGGCCGGTCACGTGCAGCACGCCGTCGCCCTGGTTGCGTGCCCGCTTGAGCACGAGCGTCGCGTCCGCGGCGCCGGCGAGGCCGTTGGTGCCGCTGACCTCGGACAGGAAGTCCTCGGCCCCGGCCTTGCGGACGTGGTGCACGGCGACGACCGCGACGCCGTAGTCGTCGGCGACTTTCTTTGCCCGGCCGACCGCGGCGTAGTCGGCGTCGTAGGCGGACGCGCCGGGTGCGGAGTTGCCGCGGAGCTTGGCGAACACGTCGATGATGACCAGCCGCGCGCCGGGGTGCCGGTCCAGCCACGCGGCGATGGCTTGATCCCCACCCTGTGGCAGGGGTGGGCACTGCGTGGCGAGCGTGAGCCCGGCTGGCGCGGGCCGGTCGCCGAGGACCTTGCGGAGCCGGTTCTGTAGCCGCCGGGCGGTGTCCTCCAGGGCGAGGTAGAGCACCGGTCCGGCCTCCACGTCGATGGTGCCGAACGCGCGGTCGCCGCGGGCCACGTCCACGCCGAGGCCGAGCGACATCCACGACTTGCCGACCTTCGGCGGCCCGCACAGCAGGCTGAACCCCTCGGAGATCACACCGGGCACGGCCCACTTCGGCGGGGCGAACTCCATCGCCATGATGTCCGCGGCGGTCCACGAGCTGCGGATCCGGCCCGGTTCGCGCTGCCGATCGGCGGACAGGACCGCGGCGGCGTCGTCCGGCCCGGCGACACGCAGGGCCGGTCGCTCAGCGGGTTCGGGAGCGTGGGTCATCGCGTTACCTGTCGTTGTCGTGGTGGTCGAGGACGATGCGGCCGATCTGTTCGGCGACGGCGGGCAGGACGGCGTTGCCGAGGGCGGCAAGGCGGTCCACCCGGTCGGGAAGCCCATAAGCCACTCGATCCACTGCGGGTTCGGCCGGCCACCGATCAGGTCCGGGATGTTCAGGCCGTTCTTGCGGGTGGCCAACCGCCGAGTGATGCCCGCGGGGCTCAAAGCACCCCGGTGGGCATCGGCTGCCTTGGGCGTGGGCCAGGACGAACAGCCGGGCTCGTGGGTGTGGGGCGCCCATCTCGCAAGCTCGGACAACGCCGGCGCGGGCGGTGTAGCCGAGGTCCGCCAGGTCGGCCAGGACCCGTCCGAGTCCTCGGGTGCGGTGGCCGAGGACGTTCTCCCCGATGACGTAGGTGGGTCGCAGGGCGTCGATGACATCTCCCATGGCGGGCCAGAGCCATCGGGGGTCGTCCTCCCCTCGGCGCTTTCCCATGGTGGATTCGCCTTGGCAGGGGTAGCCGCCAGCAACGACGTCAACGCGGGGGCGCGGCTGGGAGTGCCACCAGGCGGCGGCAGTGCGTACGTCGTCATGGGCGGGGACCTCCGGCCAGTGGCGGTGCAGGACGGCACGGCAGAACGGGTTGATCTCGACGTGACCGACGATGCGCATCCCGACGCGTTGCAGGCCGAGGGACATGCCACCGATGCCGGCGAACAGCTCCAGCACGTTCAGCGGCTCGCTCATCACGCCACCTGCCGCGGGCGGCGGGCACCGGCGGCCAGCCCGGAGCGGATCGTGGTCTCGATCTCGCGCGGGCCGAGACCGATCCGGGCCGCGGCGTCGGCGAGCACCGCAGTCACGGTGTCCTCGGCGACCGCCCCGCCGGCCACGAGCTGGCCGAGGGTCTGCGCGGCCATGAACAGCGTCCGGTTGCGGCCGCCCTCGTGGGCCTCGGCGAGCTTTTTCAGGGTGCCGGTGATCGCCGCGCGGACGTACGCGCCGTGCCGGTCGGCGGGCAGCTCCACCACGACCGGCGGCCCGGCCGGGCGCAACGGTGCGGGCTTGAGCCGTTCGGCCAACCACGCAGGCAGGTCGCCGGGCCGGTCGTCGCGCTGCACGGTGTACGGGTGCCCGGCGACGGTTGATCCGGCGGCGACGACGTAGCCGCCGTGTCCGCGGGTGTCGATCAGCCAGCCCAACGCGCCCGCGGTGTTGCGTAGTTCCAAGCCGTCCGGGTGGCGGAAGTACAGGTGCAGCCCGCCGCGGCCGGTTGCCACCGCGTACGTGTCGTCGGGAATTGGGTGGTCGAGGTCGGCGCACAGGTCGGTGAACACGCCCCACCCGTGCAGGTAGGCTTCTCGGCCGGCGGGCGCGGTCTGGCCGGTCTTGCGGGCGTCGAAGTCGAGGACGATCAGCCCAGACGGCCCGCACGCGAGGCCGATGCCGTACGGCCCGGCGGTCCAGCAGCGGCGGATCCGGTCGGGGTCGGTCGTGGCGCGCTGCTCCCATCGGTCGATCGCGGGCCGCTTGTCGTCGGGGCGTAGCGGGAAGACGTGCCACCCGCGGGCCGCTGCGGACAGCGCCGCGGTCAGAAGTTCGTTGCTGTGCATGGGCATTCGCTCCCTTGTGTCTTTTGTGGATGGATGTGTGCGGAGGTGCTTGTCGTGGGCGCACGCCGCGCAGTAGCGCTCCCGCTCCCACCGGGCGAGCTGCAACGGCTGGCCGGAAACGGTGTCCTCGGCCGCGATGGTGCGGTCGCAGATGTGCGGGTACGGGCTGTCGACGGGCACGAACCGGCCGAGGGCCTTGCTCGCGGCGATCCAGTGCCCGCGGGTCATCGGTCGTGGCAGGTCAGGCACTCGCCGAGCGAGCGCGGGATGTAGTAGTCGCGGATCTCGCCGCAGGTCGGGCAGGTGCGCCGGGCACGCAGCGCCGCGGCGATGGCCCGTCGCTGAGCCGGGGTGGCGGTGCGCTTCGGCCGGGCCAGGTCGAGCCGGTACAGGTACGCCGCCCATTCGCCGCCGACCCCGCGCCAGAGGATCTGTGCGGCAATCGGCTGACCGCCGGGCCGAAGGCCACGTGCGGTGAGCTGGCGGCGGGTGGCGTAGCCGTCGGGTGCGCCCTGCCACCAGAAGGTGGGGATGCCGTACCGGTCGCCCGCGGGATCGCAGTAGGCGGCCCGGATCCGCGCCATCAGGCCACCCTCCGGGAGTCGATCGCCCGCCGGTCCGGCCGAGCGGCGAGAGCACCGGGCCGCAGGGCGGCGACCGCGGCGAACAGGCTGCGGATCCCGCGGAGCACCGTGTCGAGCTGCGCGGCGGCCAGGTCGCCGTTGCGGTGCAACGGCACCCGCAGCGTGATCGCGGCGTAGTCACGGTCGCCGGCGCGGACGCGGGTGACGACCGCGCGCCCGCCGGTCTGCGGGGTGATGGTGATCGGCCGGCCGCGGTGCTCGGTGAGGCCGCAGGTGTGGTCGCGGGTGCACCACTCGGTGTGCGGGGTCTCGGCCCGGCGGAGGTGGGCCATCGTGCGGGCGGCCATCAGCGGGCGTCCCGTCGAACGCTGGAGAGCCGGTTGTAGATCCAGCGCCCGGCGCGCAGCCGGCGGCCGGTGCCCTCGCACCGGCGGCAGAGCCGGAACGCCCGGCCGGACGGGGAGCGGCGCTTGCCGTCGCCTCCGCAGCGAGGGCAGGACTTGAAGGGCCAGATCCAGCAAGCGACGGCGTAGCACAGCGTGACGGTGAGCAGGACCAGGGTGAGGGTGATAGTGGCGGTGACGTGGGGGTTCAAAACTGCCTCCAGGGCCGGTTTTTGGGTGTGCGGCACCGTGAGCTGCTATCCGCTAGCGGGCAGCTCGGGATCGTGATCAGGTGCTAGCGGGTCTGCTAGCGCTAGCAGGGCGAGGTGCTAGCGCTAGCAGCCCTGGTGACCTCAGTCGGCGGACCGCTTGCGGTCACGCTCCGCAATCGCGGTGAGGACGTCGGCATGGCGGATGCCGCGCCGGGTGACCGACTTGCCGTCGATGCGCTTGCCGACGTCGGCGACCTTGATCGCGGTGTGCGGCTTGAGCGCGGTGGTCAGCCCGGCGGCCTCCCACCCGCCGTACACGTCGGGCCGCAGCTCGGTGAGGTTGGCGCACAGGGTCTCGTTCCACGCCGACTTCTCGGCGCCGGGCCAAACCCGCGCGAGGTCGTCCAGCACGCTGTGCTGCGGGCCGGTGTCCCGCTCGGCCGGGAAGGTCGGGATGTTGCCGGCCGCGGTGCGCAGGGCGACCGCGCGGGCCACGATCCGGGCAGCGGCGTTGGTGTCCACGTAGTACGAGCGGACCGCTGTTGCGCCGGGGCCGAAGCCGCGCAGGATGCCCCACCCGGCCTCGTCGACCGGGCGGAAAACCGTTGCCCGGTAACCGTTCTTGTACGCCGAGGTCCCGAGGATCATGTCGTTCGCGGTCTGGTCAGCCACCGACAGGCAGAACCGGGAGTTGACGTTGCGGGTGATGCCGGTCGGCAGGCTGTCCTTGTCCGGGATCTGGGTGCCGATCAGGATGATGATGCCCAGTGCGCGGCCGAGCTTGATGACCTTCTCCAGGATTTCCCCGGCTTCCTTGCCGTACTTGCTGGTCATCAGCTCTTGCAGCTCATCGAACCAGGCGACGAGGGGGTGCAGCCCGGAGCCCTTCAGGCTGGCCAGTTCAGGGGTGACCTTGTTCTCCGGAGCCTTCCCGAGCCGGGCGTAGTGTTCGATCCGCTTCGAGCGGCGGCGGGCCTCCTCGTACAGCCACTCGATGAACGCGTAGCACTTGGCGAGGGTTTCGTCGTCGAAGCCGTTGCCGTACTCCGTCATTACCGGCTCGATGGCCGCCATGTCCCCGACGCCCTTGAGTTCGTAGCCCCGGATCTCGGCGCGTGGGTCCAGCGCGGCGGCAAGGATCAGGTCGCGCAGGGCGAACGTCTTGCCGCTACCGGGCTGCCACCGAACAGGAAGTTGCGGTACATCAGGTCCACGCACACGGTGTCGAGCCGGGGTGTGGTGGCGAACGCGAACGGCGTGAACAGATCCACCTTCGCCGACTCGGACAGCAGCGGCCACGGCGGAGCCTTCATCTGCGACGCGGGCTCGTAGCCCACCCACAGGGCCAGCCGGCCGGTGTGACCGGGTGCCGGTTCGGGCCAGACCTGATCCAGCGGGAGCCGCATCGCCGAGGCGAGCTTGCCGCGCCGGGCGATCACCTCGGACGCTTCCACGCCGTAGGGCAGGTCCACGATGGCGATGTGGCCGGGGCCGTCGCGGTGGATGTCCACGGGGAAGCTGATGGCCTTGGCGTCCTTGGCCACCGCGCCGTTGATGGCGGCCATCTGGAGCGAGGTCAGCGCCCGGCGGACCAGCTCGGCGGTGAGCTTGCGATACCGGGTGCCCTCGGACACGCGGTCGGTGAGCGGCTTGTCCGCCGGGCGACCACGAGTCGCCAGGAATGGCACCACGAAGGCGACGGCGACCCAGCGCCACCAGACCGGGCCAAGGGCGAGCACGACCGTGCCGGTGATGATGAGCGCGGCGGCGAATGCCAAGACCCACCAGCGCCACGCGGTCTGCCGCTGGCGGCGGGCGTCGAGCTTGAGCCAGGTGTCGGCCTCGCCGCGTTGGGCGGCGGCCTGACGCAGGTGCCAGTTGCCCTCCTCGGCGGTGGCCCAGTGCAGGGCCTGACCGAGACCCCGGAACAGGCCGACCGGTGCCCACACGGCCGTCTTGGCGGCGTACTTGGGCAGGCGCACGCCGTGGTAGGCGGCGACGTATCCGGCGTCCTTGCTCTGGTGCTTCGCGGCGGCCTTGAGGGCGCGGCCGGAGCGTGCCCAGTCGGCCAGGATCGGCCGGCGCTCACGCTGGCGCAGCTGGATGTCGTGCGGGATGTCCTCGGCGACATCGACCGGGCCGCCGTCGGCGTCCGGGGTGTCGTCCACGGTCTCGGCGTCCGTGTCGTCGATGTCATCCTCGGCCGGAACCGGGGCAGGCGTCGCGCCGGTGCGGCGGGTGCGGGCCGCTTCCAGGTCGACCACCTCGGCGTCGGCGGTGGTGTGGTCGGTGGCGTCGAAGTCTTCGGGGTGATGGGGGTGGGTGCTCATCGGTGATCCCCTTCCTCAGGCGGTGGCGGTCAGCAGGACGGTCAGGGCGGCACTGCCGAGGGCAAGGCCGAGGAGGTCGACGGCGAGCCGGACCCGCCGGTATTTGCGGTGCACCGCGCGAGACAGTCCCCAGAGCTGCGCTGCCCGGTCGGTGTCGGCCTCGGTGCTGGCGGTGTGCAGGTCGTCGGCGAGGTCGGCGGGGCTGGGTGCGGCGGCCCACCGCACGAACCCGTGGTTGCCGGCGAGGGCCGGCCGGATCGCCGCGCCGAGCAGCGCAAGCGCGGCACCGATCAGCGCGACCGTGACGGCAGCACCGATGACGGCCGGGCCGGGAAGGTGGGTCTTGCTGATCACAGCGGCGGTTCCGGTGAGGGCACCGAGCGACAGGCCGAACAGGATTGATGCCTTGATGTCAACGCGGCTCATCTGGGTCTGCACGTCGGTGAGCGCCGTGGTGGAGGGGTCAGGGGCGGTGGTGTCTGGCAACATCAGGGGGTCTCCCAAGGGCTGAGCAATCGGGCTTGCGGGGGGTGATCGGCGGCACGGCGCGAGGTTGGTAGCCGGAGGGCCGTGCCGCCGGGCGGAGCTACTTGCGGCGAGACTTGGTGAGGTGCTCGGGTCGCATCGCGTCGTGACCGACCGGGCAAGTGGCGTACACACCGGGTGCGCTGGCGACGGTGCAGCCGCACGTGAGTCGAGTGGTCACGGTCCGGGTGGTGGTGGTCTGCGAGGCCATCAGGTGCTCCTTCTCGTGGTCGGGTCACGCGGCGATCAGAGCGGGCGTTTCCGCAGCAACCGGGGCAGATGGTGACGCATCGGTGGCGCTCAGGGCGGCGAGGTGACGCCGGGCGGTCGACGGGGAAACCCCGGCCTTAGGGCCCGACGACGAATTAGCTGGTCGGCGGTTTTCATGATCGGCTCGTTGGGCTTGGTGTGATGAGTGAGGATGCCCTGGCGGTGAAGCTGGCTGTGCTGAGGCCGCATCTGGATGAGCGGCAGTGGCGGTTGCTGCTGGGTGCGGAGGCTGTGGCGATCGGTCGGGGCGGTATCGCGTTGGTAGCCCAGTTGTCGGGGGTGTCACGGACCACGGTCCAGGCCGGCGTGGGCGAGATCCGTGCGGGTGCGCGGCCGGATGGGCGGGTGCGGGCACCCGGCGCGGGCCGGCCTTCGGTGGAGCAGACCCAGCCGGGCATCGTCGAAGCGCTGGATGCGCTGG